>DATDPG010000036.1 GCA_035292885.1 Bdellovibrionota bacterium
AGGAGGGAAATTCCAAAGATGAAAGCGGAGAGGAGTGTTCCCGCCGCGACGAGCTTCGCCACAGGAAGACGCGAAAACGGCGTCAGCGCGAAATCGGCTCCGGTCTGGACCGAAGCGCGAAGCGCGCGGAAAGGGGTTCGAAAGCGCGGCCAACCGGCCGTGCGAACTCTCTTCGGACCGTCCAGAGCCTCGAGAAGTTCGGAGGCGCTCGCGTAGCGCCGAACCGGTCTTTTCTGCAGCAATCTTTGCAACACCCTGCGAACTTTGGGCGTCGCTCCCATGATCTTGTATATCTCGTCGGCCGGTTCGGCGGACCAGATGGCTCGGATTTCGTTGAGCCAGCCTTCTCCCGGGAACGGATAACGGCCGTAGCACAATTCATGATAGATCACGCCGGCTGCGAAAAGATCGCTTCGAGGGGTCGGGCGGTAACCCCGAAGCTGTTCCGGAGAAAGATAAATCGCGCGCGAATCGTTCATTTTGGGCCACCAAGCCGGCGGAAAGGCCGACTCCGGGCTATCCACGATGACGAGCCTTCCTTCGTTCGACAGGATCAAATTGCCGGGGTGGAGATTCCCGTGCGCCATCCCCTTGTCGTGGAGCGCGCTGAGACCGTCGGCGATTTGGAGGAGCTTGGATGTCGCCGCAAAAGCGTCGCCTGCCGCCAGCGTTCGGATGACAATCGAGAGCGGCGTACCCGGAATGAACTCACGCCAGGTGTATACGATCCCATCTTCCTCCAGAAGCCCCATTACTCGGGCCAAGGAAGGCTGTTGGATCGACGTTAACCGAGAAACCCGTTTTCGGATTTTTCTTCGAGAGATCCCATCCGGGCGTTTTAATACGAAGCTCGAATTCCCACTCTCCGAGGCGACATGAAACGTCACGCCCCTTCGAAGGACGCCGATCACACGGTACGGGCCGATCCATTCCGCTTCCCGTTCCCTGCTCTCGACCGTCCCCGCCTCGTTCATCACGAGCGCTCAGCCGCCGCGTGTGTGCATTTCAAGGTGCGGGTCGCGGCGAAGGCGATCCAAGTCGAAGAGAGGACCTCGTTCCGCCGTCGCCAGTCGTTGTTCGGCCCCTCGATCCGTTCGGTTCTCCCATCTTCGTGCGATAGCGTTACGCAAAACATTTGAAGACGCCCCTCCACGGAGCATATTTCGCAGGTCGATTCCGTGCGTGGCGTACAGACAGGGGTACCAAACGCCGTCGGCCGTCAGACGACTGCGGTCACAAGAGCGGCAGAACGGCTCGGTCACCGAGGCGATGACGCCGAAGGTTGTCCCGTCCGGAAGCCGAAATCTTCCGGCGGGGGCGGAGGAATCTCCCTCCACCGGCTCGACCGACCCGTAGTGCCGGCGCAATCGCCGGAGAATCTCCTTGCGCGGGACCACTTGGTCGATCGACCATCGGGTGGCGCCCCCAACATCCATATACTCGATAAAACGAACCTCGGCTTTCATCTGCTTGGCGAATTCGATAAGGGGCACGATTTCGTCGTCATTGAGGCCTAGGATGATCACGCTGTTGATCTTCAGGGAAACAAAACCGGTCCCCCGGGCGGTTCGCAGGCCCTCCAACACGTTGGCGTGGCTATCGCGGCCGGCGATCTTTTTGAATCGGTCTGGGCGAAGCGTATCGAGGCTGATGGTAACGCGGTCGAGACCGGCGGCTTTTAAAGCCGCCGCTTGTTCAGCAAGAAGAACGCCGTTGGTCGTCAAGGCGATATCGACGATTCCCGCCTTCCCTCGAAGCATTCGGACAAGCTCGGCCACGTCTCGGCGCACCAGCGGGTCCCCTCCCGTTATCCGGATCTTGTCGACGCCGAGATCCAAGAAACAGTCCACCAAAACCGAGATTTCCTCGAATTGCAGAATTTCGTCCCGCGGGACCCAACGGTATTCCTCCTCCGGCATGCAATACTGGCACCGAAGATTGCACCGATCGGTGACGGAGATTCGAAGGCTCTGGAGCGGCCGTTGATATCGGTCCCTAATCGCCATGGAGGTTACCTAGCTGAAAATGGGGCAAATGAAAACGAGACGACTTTTTTGACAACGCCCGCCGTTCAGTATTTACAAATGAGCCAAATTTTAAACGGGGCGACGCCCCAGGAAGGCAGGAAGTGATGAAGAAGCTTATGTCGGCCGCACTTTTGACGAGCGCGGTGATCTGGAGCGTGGCGTCAGCCGCGCAAAACTACAGCGTGATGGCCGGAAACTGGGCCGGATCGGTCACGACGAACCTAAAAGACACGTCCGGCGGCGGAAAGCCAATGGCTGAGGAAACGGGAACGCCGGTCACGATCACGTTCAGCAAAGTGAATAACGGACTGGCGGGAGAGAGCTTGGTCGGCGCCACAAAAGAAAAGTGGGCCATCCAAGGGGACAACTATACGTGGGATGACGGCGAGATTACCGTGACCTCAACCGCCGTGACGTTTGACAAACTCCCCGAGTGGGTAAAAAAGGAATCCGGAGTTACGCCGACGGATACCTATTTTGCGTTCAAGTATCTCACCTGCACGGTCAACGCGACGAAGAAGCCTTGCGAGATCGGCAAACATCTTCCCGACGGAATCGACAAATCGGGGATTTGGGTGTTCGCCGTAAAGGGCAATAAGCTGCAGAGCAACGTCTATTACACCTATTCCAACGGTGGGAAGCGGATTCTGGAGCAAAGCTTGTCGGCGAAGAAGTAGTTCGGCGGTACAGACTTGTCTTTGAAAACCTCGTGACGGAAACGTCGCGGGGTTTTTTTCAAACTTCTCTTGAAGTGGACGGAGTAAATCTGAGACACTAGAACCATGCCCAACGGGGCGCCGAAGAAATTTCTCTTCGTTTCCGACGACGGCCTTATCCACGACCTGGCGTGGGTTGTACGCAAGGAAGGAAACGAAGTCCGCTATTACATCCACGCGAAATCTGAAAAGACGGTTGCGGACGGGTTTGTCGACAAGACCGAGAATCTGGAGGAATCGATTCTTTGGGCCGACGTGATCGTCTTTGACGACGTCGGTTTCGGCGCCCAGGCGGACAAACTTCGAAAGGCGGGAAAGTTGGTCGTCGGCGGGTCGGTTTACGGCGATCGCCTGGAGCACGACCGCGATTTCGGCCAGGAGGAAATGAAAGCGGTCGGAATGACGACGCTGACCTCCCTTGATTTCCAGACCTTTGATGACGCGATCGCGTACGTGAGAGCCAATCCCAACCGTTATGTCGTGAAACCGAGCGGCAAAGCACAGAACGACAAGGTCCTCTCGTTCGTGGGCCAGGAAGACCAGGGCGAGGACATTGTTACGATTCTGGAACATTACAAGAAGACTTGGGGGGGAAAGATCAAGAGTTTCCAGCTTCAGAAATACGCCGCCGGCGTCGAAGTGGCCGTCGGCGCTTTTTTCAACGGCAATGATTTCATCCTCCCGGTCAACGTGAACTTCGAACACAAACGGATGTTCAACGACGAGGTCGGACCGTCGACGGGTGAAATGGGAACGTCGATGTTCTGGTCCGGTGAAAACCAGCTCTATCGAACCACGCTGGGCCGAATGACGGCCAAACTTCGAGAGGCTAAATACGTTGGGTACATCGACGTGAACTGTATCGTGAACGGGCGGGGGATCTATCCGCTCGAGTTCACCAGCCGTTTCGGTTACCCGACGATCAACATTCAGATCGAGGGGATCCTCTCCCGGTGGAGCGATTTTCTCCGCGCGCTTGCTGCCGGCGAGAATTTTGCTCTTCGGGCGAAGAAGGGATTCCAGGTCGGCGTCGTGATCGCCGTGCCGCCGTTTCCGTTCACCGACCGAGACACGTTTGAGAAATACTCCGGTGACGCGCCGATCATTTTCAAGAAGCCGATGACCGAAGGGCTCCATCCGGGGGACGTAAAGATCGTGGACAATGAGTGGGTTTTGGCGGGAAGCAGCGGTTATGCGCTGGTCGTGACCGGTTCCGGCTCAACGATGGAAGCGTCCCGGAAGGAAGCGTACAACCGCGTTCACAATATTCTGATCCCCAATATGTTTTATCGCACGGACATCGGCGAGCGCTGGGCTCGCGAGAGCGACCTGCTCCACACGTGGGGTTATTTGACCTGAAGCGCTTCGAACTTCGGGTAAGCTTCGCATACAGCCACTATGGCGTCGGCCGCCGCCTGAATCGACGTTTCTTTGCAGAAAACTTTCTCGTGGTTGTAATCCCCACCCGAACAGGGGATTCCCAGGAAAAACGTGTGCGGGCATTTTTCGCGGTATACGTCCACTTCGTCGGAATCAGCGATCGGGTCGGGAGAATCCTCGAAGAGCCGATAACGGAACCCCCGGAGTGCTTGAGATACGAACTGCCGGGTCACCGGGTCCGCGCACTTTTCGATCGTGAAATCCCAATCCCCGATAATTCCGGTGACATCCACCACCACGACAAGGTCGGTTGGGCGGATCTGATCTCGAAGTTCATAGGCTCCCGCGAAGGTCGTTTCCTCATGGTCGGTGAGGGCGAGGCGAGTCTGATCGCCCGTCATTCGGCCGGAAAAATAGGCGCGCATGACCGCGTGCACTCCGGCGAAGTTGTCGAGGTGGCCGAGGTACCCGTCCCTTTCTCGCGTGAGCTCGTGGTGCGTGAAGTTCGTATCCGCATGGCAAGAGATAATGAGCATATTGGGTGAGCGGGGCGGCATAGCAGTCTCCAAGTTTCCCGGTCAAGGAATTCGTTTGGTCGTTGACGGGCCGCAAAAAGTGTTTAATAACAAGTAGTTCTATGCAACTTCCGTCCGCAGGCGAACCTCAAGTCCTGACTCCGGCCGCGCGCCGGATTCTCGAGATTCGCCAAAAAATCGCCCGCGCGGCCGAAAAAACCGGGCGAGATCCCCTCTCCATTCGACTTATAGCCTCCAGCCGCGGGCTCATGGTGGATCCGGTACTGGATGCGGTGAACGCCGGAATCCGCGAGCTTTGCGAGGAGTACTTGCCCGAAGGGATCACCAAACGGCCGCCGGTGGATCACCGGGTCCCCGGGATCACGTGGCATTTCGTCGGTGAACTGCCTCCGCAGAAAATTCATTTGGCCGTGGAGTTTTTCGAGTGGATTCATTCGGTGGATCGAATCACGACGATTCGTTCGCTGTCCGAGGCCGTGGCGGCAAAAGGGAAAAAGGAGCTGAAGCTTCTGGTTGAAGTGAACCCCTTGGGAAAGCGGAAGCGGATGGGCGCCTCGCCCGAGGAGGTTCCGTTTCTGATCGAGGCTGTTCAAAGGATCCCCGGTGTTCGGTTAATGGGGCTCTCCATGAAGAACGAATCGGCATTTTCGGCGAAGGAATCCGTGGAGGCGTTTCGCGCCATGGAAAAACTGCGAAACGAATTTCTGAACAAAGGAGTTCTCCCAACGCAGGCGATCGATTTAGCCATGGGGAGTTCCCGTGACTTTGAGGAGGCGATCAGCCGTGGGGCCACGATTGTTCGGTTGGGGAAAGCTGTCTTTGGAACGCGTGCAGAGCAACAGTGGGCGGATGAGGGGTGGGAATCCTAGTGTCCAGAGTCCGAGATATCTTGATCGTCGGCCGCCGCTTCATCCCGGCTGGCCGCGTTGCTCCTCCTCGACGTACAGCCTTGCAAGTACGCCTTCGTCGTCGCGCCTTGCCATCCGGGCGTATCGGCGTCCTTTGTTATCAACCTATCTCGGACTCGGGACACGAAGGCGAGACTTAGTTCTCGGTCTCGGATAAGAGAAGTCGCCATGCGCGTCCAAAACACCGAGCGGATCTTTTTCGGCGTTCTATTTATCCTCGTCCTTTATTTCACGTACCAAACGATGCGTCCGTTTCTCCCGGGAATTATCTGGGCCGCGATGCTGGTGGTCGTTTTTTCCTCCTCCTATGAAAGAGTTCGACGGGCCTTCGGGGGGCGTCGGTTGTTGTCCGCTATCCTCATGAGCACTGTGATTACGGCTTTTATCGTGACGCCGATCGTATTTGCATTGATCAAAGTAAGCCAAGGGGTATTTCTCTTTTATCAATGGGTGGAAGCTAAGATCGCGTCGGGCGCATTCGATCCGGGATTGCTTCTAAACCGGTTCCCGAATCTGGCATCGGTGTTCAGTTGGCTCGGCCGAACCGATCCACAAGATCTCAATCTTCAGGAATGGAGCGGTTCCGTCGCCAAGGCCGTGGGGAAACTGTTGAGCGGGACCACAAACGTCCTGGCCGGTTTGGTGGGAAACGTCTTTACGCTGGTTGTGTTTTATTTCACGGCGATCGTTCTTTTTCATCACTCCCATAAGATCGTGCTGTCTATCCGGCGATTTCTGCCGATCGATGAAGAGGAAAAAGATCGGACGTTTCGTGCCGTGCGTGACGTCACACGCGCGGTTTTTTACGGAATTCTAGTCACCGCGTTGGTCCAGGGACTCTTGGCGACCATCGGCTTCGCGGTGGTCGGACTCTCTCGGGCGGTTATGCTCGGCGCGATGACGTTTATGGTGTCACTCATCCCCGGTGGAACGATGTTGGTTTGGGGCCCGGCGGTGGTCTATTTGTTTGCTACAGGCGCGGCGTGGTGGAAGCCGATTCTCCTACTGATCTGGAGTGTGGGAGTGGTTTCGACGGCCGATAATTTCATTCGACCGATCTTCATCAGTCGCAGCGTCGAGCTTCCGGTGATCTTGGTCTTCTTCGGCGTACTTGGAGGACTGTTGGCGTTCGGTTTAATCGGTCTCTTCCTGGGACCGGTGGTCCTCACGGTTTTTCTTCTCTTGTTGGATGTGATCGGACGGGATCTTGCGAGGTCGGAAAAGGCTTCCCCCTAAGATCGCACCTCGCTCGACTTTGCAAAGCTCCTGCATTATAAAAAGGTGTTCCGTTTGGTCAGCTCGCCTTCCGGTCTTTCCTTGGTTTGATCGTGAATTCGGCCGCGCTCCAAAACGTTCCTGTTAACTTCAAAAAACCAGGGGAGGGCAATCACAAGTGAATAAGAAACTGTACGTGGGAAATCTCCCTTTCAGCGCAGACGAAAATGCGCTTCGAGAATTGTTCGCGGGCGAAGGACGAAAAGTGGCATCCTCTCAAATCATCAGCGACCGGCAGACGGGCCGATCCCGCGGTTTCGGTTTCGTGGAGATGGAGACGGAAGAAGACGCCGAAAAGGCGATTGCCGCTCTCAACGGAAAGGAATGGGAAGGGCGGGCGCTGGTCGTGAACGAAGCCCGGGAAAAGGGCCCCGGCGAGGGTCGCGGCCCGCAACGTTCCGGTGGTGGATTCGGTCGCGGGGGCGGGCGGCCCGGCCGAGGCGGTTCCGGCGGTGGAGACCGATACTAACCGGCTGTTGGAAAAGGCTCATTTGCTTCGTTGCCGCTGCACTCGCGGTCCTCACAGCCATCCCAAGGCTGCTCCGGCCGCTCGTTTGCGGCGGCCTCGCAACTGAGACCTTTTTGAGCAGCCCGGGAAAGCGCACTTTTTTCAGAAGAATATTTTTTGCGGCGGTGGCTCTGCTTTGGAGCGCTCCCGCCGTGGCGGATTCTTCAGATGTCTCCGCGTTTCCCCGGGGGCATTTATTTCTTCCGCTTTTGGCCGACCCGAAACAGCCTCAGTTTCGGCTGAGCACCTGGTGGGTAGATACGTCGGCGCCGCTGGATGTCGGAGGCTTTGCCGTTTTCGGCGAGACATTCGGATTGATGAGGCTTCAAAACGAGCCGTCGAATTCGGCGTTTCAGATTGAAGTGGCCGGAGGGGTTTTCGCCCAGTTCGATCTCGCATCGCCCTCGTCGGACTTGATCAATGCGGACTATACTGGCGGGCTTCCGATCACTTATCGGAAGGAGAATTTTTCGGCCCGGTTTCGCGTATACCACCAAAGTTCACACTTAGGGGATGAGTTCCTCATCAATCAGAATCCGGCACGAATTAACTTAAGTTACGAGGCGATCGAAATTCTCGGCGCGTACGATGTAGGTGGTTTCCGGTTCTACGGCGGAGGTGAATATTTCGTGCGTACCGATCCGGACGATGTGGACCCGGGTGTCATTCATCTTGGCGTGGAATACAGGCATGGAACCCCGTTCGCTCGTTTCACGGAAAACACGGCCGGAAGGTGGGTAGGGGGTGTCGATCTCAGAATGTGGCAAGAAGACGATTTCATTCCCGCCGTCAGCTTCAAAGGGGGCATGGAGATCGGCCCCGAGAGTAACCCGGAAGAAAAAGAACGGTACCTCCGAGTCCTCTTTGAATTTTATCGAGGCATTTCGCCCCACGGACAATTCTTCCTCCAGGACGTCCACGTCCTCGGCGTCGGAATGGGCTTACAGATCGGACTCTGAACCGGTCCGGCTCGTTTCGAGCGCGTGGACGAGCGTGACGATGGCCTGATTGATAGGCGTTGGGACCTTGCGGCTTGCGCCGTGGCGAACGACGGCGCCGTTGAGAAAATCGATTTCGGTCGGCTTTCCGGCCACGAAATCGGACCACATCGACGTGCGTGTATGCAGGATGCCCGAGCCTTGATCGTCTTTAGCGGAAAAGAACCGATTTGCGTAATCGGCCGCCAGACGGATTCCGAGAGCTTGGGCCACGGACATGACTTCGGAAGATATCTGATGCCCCAGGTCGGCGAGAGACGGTTGCTTCCGGATCTCTCCCACCGTCAGTCGGGTCAGAAGACAGAGTGGATTGAAAACGGCATTCCAGCTTAATTTTTTCCATTTGGTCAGACGAATGTCGGGAGCCGACGAAACCTGCACGTCGCTTTTTTGAAACGCATCGAGGATGGATTGGAATGAGCGGCTCGATTCGGCTCCCCATTTGCCCAACGCCAATCTTCCGGGGGACGTCACCTCAAGGACGCCGGGCTCCAAGATCTTGGCGTCGATATAAACCACGCCGCCAAGAATTTCGTTTTTCGGGAAAAACCCACTGCAAATCTCTTCGGCGTCCACGCCGTTCTGAAGCGTAACGAAGGTGACGTTTGAAGAAATATGTTCTTCGAGCGATTGGAGGGCGTTCTCCAAATCCGTGCATTTGAGTCCGAGGACAAGAACGTCGAACGTTCCGGCCGCTTTTACGTGATCGAACGTTTGTATCCGAACTTCCGCGTTTTCAAATCCCGTGTAACGCAATCCTTTTTTCGCAATCGCTTCCCTATGCGCGCCACGGACCACAGCTGCAACGTCCACACCGGCCTGCGCCAGCCTTGACGCGAAGTAGCCGCCGACGCCTCCGACACCCAAGAATACGAATCTCATTTTCGGAACTCATACCGGAGCTTGAGGAGCGAGACAAATGGGGCGTTCACGAAGACCCCTGAATTGTGCGGCAAACAGCGGTATGTTAATGGCGGCTGCCAAGGTCCGAATGCACCGCATAAAAATCGTCATTGCCATCCTGGCATTAGGGAGCATCGGCTTGGTTGCGTATCTCATCGTGCGCGGCGTGGCGGAAGTCGGTCAGCTCAAACATCGGTATCCGGTCATTCATTATAACGGCGCGAAAGAACAGCCCCTGGTCACTCTGGAGAAGAAGCGTCCGGCATCCTGGGTTACGATCGACCAGGTCTCTCGTTCCGTCGTCGGTGCGGTTTTGGTGAGCGAGGACTGGGCCTTTTATCAACATAAAGGTTTCGATCCGAAACAGATCGAAGAGTCCATCAAGGTTAATCTGAAAAAAAAGGGGCTTGTTCGTGGCGCCAGCACGATTACGCAACAGGTCGCGCGCAACGTGTTCTTAAGTCACAAGAAGAGTCTTTGGCGCAAATTCCGGGAACTCGTTTTGGCGATGTTGTTGGAGCGGGAGATGACCAAGCGGCAGATCCTGGAGGTCTATATGAACGTCGCCGAATGGGGGGAAGGAACGTACGGAATATCGGCCGCGTCGCATCTGTATTTCAACGAGCCGCCGGCGCGGCTCGGCGCCAAGGAAGGGGCGTTCCTGGCCATGCTTCTGCCAAGCCCAAAACGGTACGGCGTTTCTTTCCGGCAACGAATGCTCACACCGCATGCCGGAAGAACGATCCACGCGATACTCGATAAAATGGTTCAGGCGGGCTACTTGAGTCCTGCCGAATTGGAAAATGAAGAGTTGAAACCGCTGGCTTTTGAAAAACCGATCGGAGAGGAAGAGATGCGATTGGTCGATCCCAAGGAGTTGCAGGAGGAGGCCCTACCGGAGATCGCGGATGACTGGTATTAGACGGTACCGTCACCGGAGAGAATTCCTGTCGGTCGATGGAGTATGAGGACCCATTCGACGTCATGGGCTCGTTCGACATTGTATTTGACGCACCCGCCCCGATCGCAGCTCCAAAACCCCCCACGGGGTATTAAGACTAAATTATTCTTTCGCCGCATTTGGCGTAATCAATTTTGGAGCTAGCGCTCCGCGGCGGGATTTTTTGATTGCCAAAAGGGGGGAGAAGTCCCATCGTATCGGGTCGCAATCGATTGCAGGCGGCCATGTTCGCGGGTGTTTCCACAGAATTTCTTCTCGTCTCGATCGTCTCGCTTTTCACGATCGTCAATCCATTGGGGGCGACCCCTTTCTTTCTGGCTCACACGTCAAACCTTGGGAAAAAAGAACGAAATTCAATCGCTCGGAGAGCGAGCGTAGCTTGCTTTCTGGTGCTCGTTTTCTTCGCTCTGGCGGGTAAAGTCCTTTTTGAATTGATGGGAATTACGATCCCGGCTTTTCGTATCGCCGGAGGAATTTTGGTCGGTATGTCCGCTCTAGATATGGTGAAAGGAGCGAATGTTCGTAGCCGAACTCTTCCGGAAGAGCAGGAAGAAGCGCTGGCAAAAAGCGACATTTCGATCATTCCGTTGGCGATCCCCTTGCTTTCAGGTCCCGGGGCTATTTCCACGGTGATGGTACTTATGGCCCGCGGAAGGAGCTGGAACCAGGATGCGGTCATTCTGGGAATCGTGTTTCTCGTGAGCGTGTCGACCTATCTAATCCTGGTGCACTCATCGTATCTGTTGCGGATCATCGGGCCGTCGGGAGTTCGCGTGATGAACCGTCTCATGGGACTGATGTTGGCCGCGATTTCCGTCCAATTTGTGATCAATGGTCTCAAGGACATCGTCCCCGAGCTGGTCGGTTCGATTCACCGCGGACGCTGAACCTCCTGGTTGACATCGGCCGCCGGGACTCTATCATCCGCGGCCGCCATGATCGCCAAACAGCTTAAAGTCGGGATGATCGTGGAGTACCAGAAGGGGCTCTACCGCGTTCTCCACACCCAAATTATCGCTCCGGGGAACTGGAGGGCGTTCGTTCAGGCTAAGCTTCGGAATATCGTGTCGGGCACACAAACCGAAACCCGCTTTCGGACGGATGAGGATCTTCAGCGGGCCGTGCTGGATCGCAAAGACGTTGAATTCCTTTACGCCGACGGGGAGAGCTATCACGTGATGGACACCCAATCGTACGAACAATTTCACTTGACGGCCGAGCTCTTGGGAGACGCCGTCAGGTTCCTAAAACCGAACATGCGATTTGCCGTCGATAGTTACGAGGGGAGACCCGTGGGTGTGGAGTTGCCTCAGACGGTAACCCTGAAAGTGGTGGAAACCGATCCTTTTATGAAGAGTGCGACAGTGACCAACTCCTACAAGACGGCCAAGTTGGAGACCGGAGCATCGATTCAAGTGCCCGGATTCATCTCTGAAGGGGAGATGGTCGAAATCGACACGGCTACCGGCGAGTATCTCGGAAAGGCCAAATAAGAAAAAAAATGGAAAAACCCGCGCCGACGGAGTTCCCGGTTCACGATCTGATTCGCCGGCGGTGGAGTCCGCGGGCGATCGATCCGACGCGGCTTGTTGAGCGCGAAAAGCTTCTGGTTCTTTTGGAGGCTGCCCGTTGGGCGCCTTCCTGTTTCAACGAACAACCCTGGCATTATTTAGTATTCGAACCCTCGAATGCGGCTGTGCTTGAGGAGGCCCGCTCTTGTCTTGTGGAAGGGAATCGATGGGCCAAAAGCGCGCCGGTACTTCTTTTGTCCGTCGCCAAAGAGACCTTCACTCGAAACGGCAAACCCAATCGACATGCGCACCACGATGTCGGCTTGGCCTCCGAAAACCTGGTGCTTCAGGCGGTGGATGTGGGGCTGACGGCCCATCAAATGGCCGGGTTCGACGCCGAAAAGGCGCGTCAATTATTCGGGATTCCCGAAGGGTTCACGCCGATGGCCATGATTGCGCTGGGTTACGCGCCAGATCCTCAATCGTTGGCGGATGACGTTCGGAAACGAGAAGAAGAACCTCGTACGCGAAAGCCGATGATCGAATGGGCGCACGACGGCCATTGGTCGAAGCCGATGAACATGAAATAGTGATTTTGATCAGCCTGGCGCGGACGCTGGCGGTTTCTGGACTTTAGCGCGCGCTCGGGTACAAGGATGTCGCTGTCAGTTCAATTGGAATCCATTACTCTTTTAAGGAGGTCTTTTCGATGAAATTTTTTGCATTACTCGTTCTTGGAACTGCTTTGACCGTAGGATCCGCTTTAGCTGCGGACCCTGCCAAGAAAGCTGAGACAAAAGCAAAAACGACGACAACAACGACGGCTGCCACCACGGCGACGTGGACGGATCAGGCGAACGTGACCAAGCATGTGAAAGAGCATCTGACTTTCACGGCCACCGGCATGACAAAAGCGGAGATCCTGAAGGTCTGCAATAACATGACGGATATTTCCGAAAACGACAAGAAGCTGTTTGCTCAAAAGCTCCCGGAAGGGACCTACAAGAGCGCGGAAGAAGTCATTAAAGCCGTCGGGCTGTAAGGTTTTTTAGGGACACCCTATTTGGTTTCCGAGTGGTCGCCCAATCGGGGTGGCGCTCGGAAGCAAGTAGGGTGTCCTCTCGCGATGCCATTACACACGCGAATGTTGATCGGCGCTTTTACCGGCGCCGCCCTGGGAGTCGCCGCGTTTCTCCTGTTCGGACAGGATCCTCGTCTCGCTTGGGTCATTCGATACTTTACACAACCTGCGGGGCAAATTTTTCTGCGCCTGCTTTTCATGCTCATTATCCCCCTTGTTTTTTCGGCTCTCGTTCTGGGCGTCGTAGGCCTGGGGGACGTTCGGAGACTCGGTCGCATCGGTCTGAAGACGCTGATCTACACCATTTTTGTCTCGTCGATCGCCGTGGGAATCGGAATTTTTCTCGTAAACGTTCTGAGACCGGGGGAGGGGATGTCGGAAGCTGCCAAAGCCCGTCTCTTGGAGGGGGCGGCGCAGCGGGCCTCCATCCTTTCTACGGCGACGGCTCCAAAGACCGGAATGGACCTTTTGATTCAAATCGTTCCGGACAACCCGATCAAAGCCGCCGTCAATGGGGACCTCTTGGCGGTGATGTTCTTTTCTCTCATGCTCGGTATCGGTCTTTCAATGACGCAAACGGAGGCTTCCAAACGTTTTCAGGAGGCCGTGGAAGGCTTGTACGACGTGACGATGAAGTTGATCCACGTCGTCATCTCGTTCGCGCCGATCGGTGTGGCGGCACTTTTATTTACGCTCACGGCTCAACTGGGGTACGAGATCGTGTGGCAACTCGCGCGCTTCGTGGGGGTCGTTCTTCTCGGACTCGCGATTCATCAATTCGTTGTCTACTCGTTCACGGTGAAGTTCATGGGGAAAATGAGCCCCGTTACGTTCTTTCGGGGAATCAGCGAAGCGATGCTGACCGCCTTTTCCACCGCTTCAAGTAACGCAACCCTTCCGACGTCGATTCAGGTGGCGGAGGAAAATCTAAAGCTTCCCCCGCACGTCAGCCGATTTGTCCTTACGGTGGGATCCACGGCCAACCAAAACGGAACGGCTCTGTTTGAGGGGGTGACGGTTCTGTTCTTGGCGCAATTCTACGGAATTCACCTCGTCCTGACGCAGCAGCTGATGGTAGTGGGAGTTTGTATTCTGGGTGGCATCGGCACGGCGGGTGTTCCGGCCGGCTCGATACCTGTTGTGGCGATGATCTTGGGAATGGTGGGAGTCCCGGTGGAAGGGATCGGCCTCATCTTGGGAGTGGATCGGTTCCTCGATATGTGCCGGACGACGCTGAACGTAACAGGCGATCTGGCGGCGGCGGTCGTGATCTCGCGCGGGGAAGAATGGCTCGTTCCGGGAACCGTCCCGGTCTCACTCCAAAGCGGCGCTCCAACCACCTAGCTTTTTCTCGACCGGAACGTTGTCCCCTGATACAACCTCCCCGCTCTAGGATCTAACCCGTGGAGATAATTATGAATTTACGAACTCTTGGATCCCGCCTGGGCCTCTTTTTCACCCTCCTTTTCGTTCAGACTTCGGCGGCCTTGGCCGGCGAGGCGGAGCTCATCCTTCCGGATGTCCGGACGGTGACCTTCAGCGGCGCTTCCGGCGGAACCATCCTGACGTTTGGACTCCTCATCAGCGCCATCGGTTTCCTCTTTGGCGTCGTGATGTATTCCAAGCTCCGGCGATTGCCGGTGCACAGCTCGATGCTGGAGATTTCGGACCTGATCTACGAGAGCTGCAAGCAGTACCTCATCACGCAAGGGAAATTCATCCTTCTGCTCGAGCTCTTTATCGGGGCCATTATGGTCGTTTACTTCGGATGGCTTCGACACCTCCCCGTCAATCGGGTGGCCGTCATCCTCTTTTTCAGTTTGGTCGGTATCGCCGGCAGTTACGGCGTGGCGTGGTTCGGCATCCGGATCAACACGGTGGCCAATTCCCGGGCGGCGTTTGCGAGTCTTCAGGGTAAACCGTTCCCGACGTACGCCATTCCACTCAAGGCGGGGATGAGCATCGGCCTCGCGCTCATCAGCGTGGAACTCTTCATCATGCTCGCGATTCTTCTTTTTATTCCGGGGGACTATGCCGGCCCCTGCTTCATCGGGTTCGCCATCGGCGAATCGCTCGGGGCGGCGGCCCTTCGGATCGCCGGCGGAATCTTCACCAAGATCGCCGACATCGGCTCCGATCTCATGAAGATCGTCTTCAAGATTAAGGAAGATGACGCCCGAAATCCCGGGGTCGTGGCCGACTGTGCCGGAGACAACGCCGGCGACTCGGTCGGCCCCAGCGCCGACGGGTTCGAGACGTATGGCGTGA
This sequence comes from Bdellovibrionota bacterium, assembly GCA_035292885.1. NCBI lineage: Bacteria > Pseudomonadati > Bdellovibrionota > Bdellovibrionota bacterium. The sequence goes on from DATDPG010000036.1 coordinate 15,073, forward strand.
CCGGCGTTGCGCTCATCGCCTTCATCCTGATCGCCGTAAAAGATCCGGCCATTCAGGTTCAGCTTCTCGTTTGGATCTTTGCGATGCGCATCATGATGATCGTGACCAGTATGGTTTCGTACTTAGTCAACGAGTCGTTCGCTCGTGCGAGGTATCTAAATGCCGAGAAAATGAATTTTGAGGCGCCGCTGACGTCACTTGTATGGCTGACCTCGATCATTTCCGTGGTCGTAACCTATATTGTTTCTTATCTCCTGATCCCCGGTTTGGGAGACGGGACGCTTTGGTGGAAACTCTCGACGATTATCACATGCGGCACGATCGCGGGCGCCGTGATTCCCGAACTGGTCAAAATTTTTACATCTACGGAGTCGGGCCACGTCCAAGAAATTGTCACTTCCTCGCGGGAAGGGGGCGCCTCTCTGAATATTCTTTCCGGTCTGATCGCCGGGAATTTCAGCGCGTATTGGATGGGCCTTGTCATCGTGGGATTGATGGGCATTGCTTACTACATGAGCCTTCAAGGGCTCGTTGTTTTGATGATAGCCCCGGCCGTCTTTGCGTTCGGCCTTGTGGCGTTCGGGTTTTTGGGGATGGGACCGGTGACGATCGCCGTGGATTCATATGGACCTGTGACGGACAACGCACAGTCGGTCTATGAACTTTCGACGATCGAGACGTTGCCGGGAATCAAGGATGATCTCAAGAAGAACTTCGGGTTCGAACCAAACTTCGCCCGAGCCAAACACCTTTTGGAGAGTAATGACAGTGCGGGGAACACGTTCAAGGCGACGGCCAAACCGGTCTTGATCGGAACGGCCGTCGTGGGCGCCACGACGCTGATCTTTTCAATCATCGTTCTCTTAACGCACGGCTTAGTCGAGAACGTGGATAAGCTCTCGCTGCTCCATCCGCCGTTTCTTCTCGGATTGGTGACGGGAGGAGCGATTATTTACTGGTTCACGGGCGCTTCGTGCCAAGCCGTGACGACCGGTGCTTATCGAGCGGTCCAGTTCATCAAGGCGAACATCAAACTGGAGGGTTCGACCAAGGCGTCCGTTTCCGACAGCAAGCACGTCGTCGAGATCTGCACGCAGTATGCGCAAAAAGGGATGTTCAATATCTTTCTGACCGTCTTTTTCTCGACGTTGGCGTTCGCTTGCCTCGAGCCGTTTTTCTTCATCGGCTATCTGATCTCTATCGCTCTCTTCGGTCTCTATCAGGCTATTTTCATGGCCAATGCCGGCGGCGCTTGGGATAACGCCAAGAAATGGGTGGAGGTGGAGCTCAACGAAAAGGGGACCCCCCTGCACGCGGCTACGGTCGTCGGGGATACGGTCGGGGATCCGTTCAAGGACACGTCGTCCGTGGCGATGAATCCGATCATCAAGTTCACGACGCTCTTCGGTCTTCTGGCTGTGGAAATGGCGATCGAGCTCAATCGGGGCACAAGCCGAATGCTGGCGGCCATCTTTTTCGCCCTTTCGCTGATTTTTGTTTGGCGGTCGTTTTACGCTATGAGGATTCCAGTGGCAGAAGCGGCTGCGAGGGAGGTACGCAAAAGCGCCACGGGAGGTGCACGATGAAGAGCTTGCCTGGGTTTTTCCTCGCGGTTTGGGTGACGTCGGCATTGGCGGCGCCGGATTGGGAAAAGGCGAATCCGATTCAGCCGCTGCCCAAACCGCCGCTAGGAATCGACAGTCAGTGGAGCGATCTGAAGGACCCGCCCACACCCGAAAGTGTTCGTCTCGGCCGGTGGCTCTTTTTCGATAAGCGTCTTTCGGCGGACGGAACGATCTCCTGCGCGTCTTGCCATGTCCCGGAACATGCGTTTTCGGAGCGGACTCCCGTATCGACGGGGATTCGCGGACAAAAGGGCGGAAGAAAGGCCCCCTCGTTCGTCAATCAGGCGTGGGCCCTCTATCCCAATTTCTTTTGGGACGGTCGGGCAAGTTCGCTGGAAACGCAGGCGGGCGGACCGATGGAAAATCCGATCGAAATGGGCAATACGCACGCGGCCGTCGTAAACACCTGCTCGCAAGTCAGCGGATACAAGAAATATTTTAAAGAAGCGTTCGGAAGCGAGGATGTCAGCATCGATCGGATCAAGAGGGCCATCGCCGACTACGAGCGCACCCGCATGAGCGGAAACTCCGCATACGACCGATTCATCGACGGCGACAAATCCGCGCTCTCCGCGGAAGCCCAAACAGGAATGGATCTTTTTTTTGGAAAAGCGGAATGCAATCAATGCCACCTTGGCCAAAACCTTTCCGACAGCCTTTTTCATAATCTGGGTATCGGATGGAATCCGAAGAGTAAGAAATTCGCCGATCAGGGGCGGATCGTCGTGAGCAAAAAGAAAGAAGATCTGGGGGCGTTCAAGACGCCCACGGTTCGCGACGTCACAAAGCATCCGCCGTATATGCACGACGGATCGATCCGGACGCTTCGTGAGGTCGTCGACCATTACAACAAGGGTGGCCACAAAAACCCGCAGTTGTCGCCAAAAATTCGGCCGCTCCATATGAATGAAAAGGAAGTCGCCGCTATCGTGGCGTTCATGGAGTCGCTGGACGGCGAGGGCTACATGGACAAAGCCCCCGCTTCGTTTCCACAGTAAAGCTTCCGTGTTTTTTATTGGCCGCTTATCCCCGATGTGAGGCGTGCCCAGAACTCTCTTGGGGTGAAAATCGGGATGCCCTGAAAGCTTTTTAGGACGAGTAGACCCATGTCACCCGTGACAATAGCGTCCGCTTTTCCGCTCAGCGCTGCGCCGAGGATCGAAAGATCCGTTGGATCTCGACAACTTGTGGGCGCAACGTCCTCGGGAGTCACCTGAGTCCATTCGGAGAGCAGGTATTTTCGGATCCCCATGACGAGAAGTGCGGGCAACTTAACTTTTTCGGCCAAAGCTTTCTGGACCTCGTCTAGGATCTGATCTGTTCCAATGATCTGGTGAGACTTAAGGCAGGTTTCGAACAGCGCCGCACAGAGTCCCCGCGTCGCTAATGCCGCGACAAGGACGTTCGAGTCCAAAAGAACCTTCACGACATTTGTTTAAAGATGTCTTCGTCGGTTAAAAGCCCTTGGGCTTCGGCAAAAGGAAGTACTTTTCGGCGAAGGTTCCGGAAGCGGCGGGTGGCCAGATATTGCTTCAACGAATCACGGATGATGTCACTAACAGAGAGCCTTTCGGCCCGGCTTAATTTTCGTAGCTCCTGCCGAAGACCGGCCGGAAGTCGTACAGTCAGCGTTGTTTTCATTTCGTGTTACAATGTAACACGTTTCGTAACGTGGGGTCAACGCGTAATCCACGGGGCGACGAGTAACACAAGGATAACGGCCGGGAAGTAGTCACCGACGGCGATCTTTTTGATGCCGGAGATGTTCACACCGATCATCAGGACTAAGACGCCGCCGACGCCGGATAGATCGTTAATAACCGACGGTTGAAGCAGAGCATTGATCTTGGGCGCAATCAAGGCGATCGTGCCCTGATACAGCAAAATCGTAATGGCCGAGAACGCTACGCCGATGCCGTAAATCGCACCTAGCGTAATTGAGAAAATTCCGTCCAACATCGATTTTGCCATCAGAACTTCATGATCGCCCAGGGCGCCTGAATTGATCGATCCAACGACCGCCATCGCGCCGGTACAAAAGAGGATCGACGCAAACGCAAAGCCGATGGGAAACTGGCTGTCCGAGCGTTTTCCGAAAATGCGTTTGAGACGTTCCCCAAGCTGTTCCATGTTGGCTTCGATCTTTAGCCATGCGCCGATCAGTCCGCCCGCCACCAAGCACGAGACAAGCAAAACGACACTTTCGTATTTGAGCGCCATTTTCAGACCCAGGGCAATTGTCGCGTAACCGATGCCGATCCGAATGGCGGATAAAAGCGATTCGGACAGAATCTTGCGAGTAGCGATCCCGAGCAACGTCCCGAAGACTATGGCTGCGGCGTTTACAAAGACACCTAACATAGGCCCAAATCCCGAATTATGGTTTCGTTCACGGCATTACGACCGGACGGTCGGTCCGCCGAAAATCTTTGTCGATGGCGAGAATAGGGCAGTTCTCAACAACGGCCAAGGCGTAGGCGAAACAGTCCCCGAGATTGAGGGGAAATCGCATCCGCGCGCCGGCCGCCAATCTGGCTTGTTCCACGTCTGGGGATACGAAACGAATCGCGCTTTCGAATAACAAGTTCTCCAACTCCTCCTTCAATTGAGGCTGCCTGTCGTGCGCACGGATTAAGGCCTCGGCCAAATTAACGGTACTCATACGGAGCTCTGAGCTGTGTTCGTTCAATTGCTGGACGGCCCATTCACCGGCCGGTTCCCGAAACAACACAGCCAGGATGACAGAGGTGTCCACGACCATGAATCACTTCCAAAGGTCGTCGTCGGAGCCGAACTTGCTTTGCGGATTTACCGGAGCGCGCAACCCGGCTCCGAGCCAACGGGTAAAATCATATGTGGTCTGGCGTTTTAGGCTGCGATTTAGACTTTCCTCGAGCGCCAAACGGACGGCTTGGGACTTATTCTTAATTCCCCGAAGCAGCATGAACTTCTTTAGCGCCTTTTCAAAGCCTGGAGAGAGATGAATATTCAGTTGAGACATATATATAGTATGTATACATATATTATAGAAAACAACAACAAATACATGTCTTAATTCAATAACTTAGAAATTAAAAACTACGAACACCCACTCGTCGTTCCGCAGTTCATGCACTTGTAGCAGATGCCGTTGCGCACCATGATCGACCCGCAATCGGGACAGGGGGGCGCGTCCTCCTGAAGTCGGAAGCTCCACTTCAGTCCGCCGGCCGATTCGGCGCCGGCCATAGCGGCTCGCGGTGCAGGCGCCGCTTTTACAACCCGCATTTCCTGCGAGGCGCCGTTGCCGTTGCTTCGGTCCAAGACTCCGACTTCCTGCTGATCCTCTTTCGTCAGGAACTTCGAGGCCAGCCACCGGAAAATGTAGTCGACGACGGATTTCGCGAACGGGATATCCCGGTTCCCGGTCAACCCGGACGGTTCAAATCGAGTGTGGCTGAATTTGTCGATGAGGACCTTCAGCGGCACGCCGTATTGAAGGGCCAGGGATATTCCCGTGGCGAACGAATCCATGAGACCGGAGACCACAGATCCTTCCTTCGCCATGACCAGAAAGATCTCCCCCGGTTGCCCATCTTCATAGATTCCCACGGTAATGTAGCCTTCGTGGCCCGCCACGGAGAATTTGTGGGTGATCGATTGCCGCTCGTCCGGGAGACGGTGCCGATAGGCCTTTCCCGCCAGAGCTTTTTCCTTGGTCTCCTTGGACGTATTGAGGGGTTGTGACCGTTTGCAGCCGTCGCGATAGACGGCGATCGCTTTCAACCCCAGTTTCCAAGCTTCCAAATAGGTCGTTCCGATTTCCTCCGGCGAGATTTCGTTGGGTACGTTCACGGTTTTCGAAATCGCTCCCGAGATGAACGGCTGCACCGCGCCCATCATCCGAATGTGGCCCCGGTAATGAATGAATCGCTGGCCTTTGAGCGGTTTGAATGCGCAGTCAAAAACCGCCAAATGTTCCGGCTTCAGGCTCGGCGCTCCTTCGATCGTTTCATGTTCATCGATGTATTTGAGGATCTTGCCGGTCTCTTCCGGCGTGTAGCCTAGCTTCTTGAGGGCTTGAGGAACGGTGTTGTTGACGATCTTTAGAAACCCACCGCCGACCAGTTTCTTATACTTGATCAAGGCGATGTCCGGTTCCACACCCGTCGTATCGCAATCCATCATGAATCCGATGGTGCCGGTGGGGGCCAAGACGCTGATCTGGGAGTTTCGGAAACCGTACTGTTTCCCGAGCTCGTACGCCGTTTCCCAATCCTCTTCTGCGGCCGAATAAAGCTCGGCCGGAATCAAATTGCGATTGATTCCTCGGACCGAATCGGCATGTTTTCGAATCACACGCAACATCGGCTCGCGATTTTTCGGATAACCGGCGAACGGTCCCCGATCCGCGGAGACTTCCGCGGAAGTTCGGTAGGTATGGCCGGATAGAATGGCCGTGATGGCCGCCGCATAAGTTCGTCCTTCATCTGAGTCGTAGGGCAAACCCATCGACATGAGCAACGCTCCCAAATTGGCGTAGCCGATTCCCAGCGGCCGGTAATCGTGGCTGTTTCGTTCAATCGTCGGCGTCGGATAAGAGGCATTGTCGACGATGATTTCCTGCGCGAGAATCGTGGTTCGAAGGGCAGCCCGGTACGACGTGGTGTCGAAGCCGCCGTCGGGCGTCACGAACTTCATGAGATTCAACGAGGCCAGGTTGCATGCCGTGTCGTCCAAAAACATGTATTCACTGCATGGATTCGAAGCGTTGATTCGGGCGGTATTCGGGCAGGTGTGCCAATCGTTGATCGTCGAATCGAACTGAAGACCCGGATCGCCGCACACCCATGCGGATTCGCAGATCATGCCCATGAGATCGCGCGCCTTGTACGTGTCCATCGGGCGCCCGTCGGTCACCGCCCGCGTGGCCCAGCTTCGATCTTCCTCCACGGCTCGCATGTACTCGTCGGTCATGCGCACCGAATTGTTCGAATTTTGAAAGAAAATGGAACTATAGGCTTCTCCGTTGAACGAGGCGTCATAGCCGGCGTCGATCAGCGCCCAAGCCTTCTTTTCCTCCATTTCTTTACAGCGGATGAAGGAAACGATGTCGGGATGGTCGATGTTTAAGATGACCATCTTGGCTGCTCGCCGGGTTTTACCACCCGATTTGATCACGCCCGCGAAGGCATCGTAGCCCTTCATGAAAGAGACCGGTCCCGAGGCTTGACCTCCGCCCGCGAGTTGCTCTCGGGAAGATCGGATCGGCGAAAGATTGGTTCCCGTACCGGAGCCGCCCTTAAAAAGCATCCCTTCGGTCTTCGCCAGATCGAGAATCGAGGCCATGGAGTCCTGAACCGAATTGATGAAACAGGCCGAACACTGGGGATGTTTCTCAATGCCCACGTTGAACCAGACCGGCGAGTTGAACGCCATTTTTTGATACACCAACAGATGCGTCAACTCGTCCTGAAATGCCTGCGCATCTTCTTCCGTAGCGAAATATTTCTGTGTCCGCGCCCAATCCGCCATCGTGTCGGCCACGCGCCGGACCAGCTGCTTCACCGAATGCTCTCTCTGGGGCGTTCCTAGCGGTCCGCGAAAATATTTGGAAACGACGACGTTCGTCGCGAGCTGCGACCAGAACTTCGGTGCCTCGATGTTCTTTTGGAGAAAAACGACTTCGCATTTTTCGTTGGTGATATTGGCTTCGCACAGTTCCCACTCGATCTCGTCGAACGGATGCACGCCGGCCTGTGTGAAATAACGAGGATGTTTGATGCCGCGTTGAGGCGCGGCGGTAGTTGAACGTTGTTGCGGTTTTCGCATCGGCCGGGCCGGTATCTTCAAGGTCTCCATTTCTTCCCCATTCGTCCCTTTAATGATCTCTGATTGCATCATCCATCTCCTCGCTACTATGTGTCACATCCGTTCCCACCGCCAGCTCCCGAAAGTCAAAAGCCCCTCAGCGAAGCAACTTTCCGCTCCGTCTTAGGTCCCCTTTCCGTTTCGGGTTAGCTCGTCACCAATGTAACGTATGGTAACGTACGAGTAATTTATGGCGAGGATTCGTGACCTGGCAAGAGGAAACATGAGGGAGACTGAATCGTCCACCGTTCGTGCGGGGAACCGAATCTTCCCGCAGCCATGAGCGAAACCAGGTTTTGACGAGCGCTTTAAATTATTGAAATAATACGCACAATTATCGATCGCGGTTGTTCGGCCGCATGTCGCGACCTTACGTCAGCTCCAAAATAAAATGTCGCTTGTATCGGTGCTTCAAGGGACGCTGACTTGCATCGCCACAATATTCTAGGCGTGGAGCCTCATTCGACCTGCATCGTAAGAAAAAACAACGATTTGCGAGCCTTGAGTCTATTTGGGACAGACCATTACGGTAGGCAGGTTGTGCCGTCCGTGTAGATCGTGTGACCATTTGCGTTATTGGCCACTTCAATCATGGTCGTACCGGGCGGAGCTGAAATACAGTGGTTATTTCCGCTCAGAGAATACCTAAGCCCCGGAGACGAAGGAATATAGCGGCAGTCGATTTTTTGGCCTCCACCTGAACCGGAGTCGATATCGACCAGCGGCGAAGAGTCGCTACTTTCTAACTTGATGGAGTTCGACCCGCCGGCGATCGCATTGTTGCAAAAGCCTTCGGTCATGACCGCATTCTGGACGACCAGTAGGTTGCTCTGACCCGACATCTTATTCAAATAAATCCGCTTTAGAGAGTTACCCTGAAGGTCGATGGTTACCGTGGTCCCGTTGCTTGATATATCTTGAATGGCTAAGTTGTCCGCTTTGGGTGCTCCTGTGTAGCTGCCTGATACAAGCTGCGTGGTTCCAAGCGCAAAACAGTTCCCGTCCGGGTCCCGCAGGACCGGTCCGCCGCTCGAACTCGAAGAACTGGAGCTCGAAGAGCTGGAGCTGGATGAACTCGAACTGGATGAACTGGAGCTGGAGGAGCTGGTGTCATCGACAATCGTCACATCCGGAATGCCGTCATTATTGGTGTCAATGGCATCGGCAATTCCATCCCCGTCGGTGTCCAAAACCGTAATCGTTTCTCCGGTCCCTTCGGGGAGGTTTTCCAGTGCCTCTTGAAGGCTCGAATAACCAAACTGGCTCGAGCTATTGCATGCCGAGCCATATGCGAAAGCCAAGGCTCCTGCGGCCATCAATAGCGCAAAAGTCGTTTCGATTCGGTTGATTCTCATGGCCTAATCCTCCATCTGCCCTCGCGGGCGTTCGTGTACGCCGGATTTAGAAAGCACATAACGTACCAAAATGTTACCTGAATAAGTACCTGGAAGTATATACAATTATTTTGAAGGTATATCCAACCGTAATCTTTTGTACCGCAATAATTGCGTGGATCCCGCAAAATTTTCAGAGCTTTACTTTTCGCCGTACGGGCCCTAAAAGGGAGCCTGAACTCTAGGGGTGGTTGGAGATTATCCAACCTGAGAGCAGACCCTGGAACCTGAACTGGGTAATGCCAGCGGAGGGAATGAGTTCGACTCCCCCTTCCTAGAGTTCTTCCGAACGGAGGAACCCAGAATGCGAGAAGAATGGATCGAGCGACGGCACGGAACGCCCAACGCGAGTCAAATGCATTTTGCGCGGAAGGGAATCGTGACCGAGGAGATGACCTTTGTGGCGGATAGAGAAGGAGTCTCCGCCGAATTCATCCGCGCGGAGGTGGCGCGAGGGAGAATGATCATTCCGGCGAACATCCGTCACCCGGAGCTGGAGCCGATGGGGATCGGAATCGGCATCTCCTGCAAGATCAACGCGAACATAGGGAATTCGCCGACAACCTCGACGCTCGAAGAAGAGGTCGAAAAATTGCAGCTCGCGGTCAAGTACGGCGCCGATACGGTGATGGACCTTTCGACCGGTTCGTGCATTCATGAAACGCGCGAGGCGATTATTCGTCATTCGACCGTGCCGATCGGAACGGTCCCGATTTATGAGGCGGTCGAGAAGGTCACACGAATTGAAGATCTCACGTGGGAACTCTTGCGCGATGTCATCGTGGGCCAGGCGGAACAAGGCGTCGATTACATGACGATCCACGCAGGCGTGTTGCGGGAATTTTTGCCTCTCATCGAACGGCGGAAGACCGGAATCGTCAGCCGGGGAGGCGCCATCATCGCGCAGTGGATGACGGCGCATCGAAAGCAAAATCCGCTCTTCGAACATTTTGATGAATTGTGTGAGATTTTTGCGAAGTACGATGTTTCGTTTTCTCTGGGCGACGGCCTTCGCCCAGGCTGTCTGGCCGATGCTTCGGATGAGGCGCAGTTTGCCGAACTCCGCGTGTTGGGTGAACTGACACAGAGGGCGTGGGATCGTGATGTTCAGATCATGATTGAGGGGCCGGGGCATGTGCCGCTGGATCAGATCGAAACGAACGTCAGGATCCAGCAAGAAATCTGCCGCGAAGCTCCGTTCTATGTCTTGGGACCTTTAGTCACGGACATCGCTCCCGGATACGACCACATTACATCGGCCATCGGCGCGACCATTGCGGGGACAGCGGGAGCGGCTCTCCTTTGTTACGTCACGCCGAAAGAGCATTTGGGACTTCCGAATTCCGAAGATGTTCGCCAGGGCGTGGTGGCCTACAAGGTTGCGGCGCATGCGGCCGATATCGCCAGGCATCGGCCCAAAAGCCGCGAACGAGACGATCGGCTTTCTGAGGCGCGTTTCCAGTTCGATTGGAAGCGGCAATTCGAGCTCTCGTTCGATCCGGACCGCGCCAAGGAATATCACGACGAGACCTTGCCCGCGGAAGGATATAAGACGGCGCACTTTTGCTCGATGTGCGGCCCGAAATTCTGCTCGTACAGCACGTCTCAGCGTGTGACGGAATCGTTGCGCAAGGTGGAACGGGAAGCTCAACCGTGAATGACGCATCTATAGAGATCACACTTAACGGTAAGCCGATGGCGTTACCTTATTCGATGACGCTTACCCAGTTGGCGGCGTTTCTTCAAATCGATACGGGGACGATCGCTCTTGGCCGAAACGCAGAAGTCGTCCCGAAATCTCAGTTCGGCGAAACCTATGTTTCAGCGGGGGATCAAATCGATGTCGTTCAATTCGTTGCGGGAGGTTGATATGGAAAATGACTTTATTTCGATCGGCAAACGGACCTGGAAATCGAGGCTTTTCGTCGGGACCGGAAAATACAGGACTTTTGAGGAAATGCGCGAATGCCTCGATGTCTCAGGCGCCGAAGTCGTCACGGTCGCTGTGCGCAGAATCAATCTCGACCGGTCGCAGGGGCCCTCGCTCCTCGATTACGTGGATCGAAAGAAGTTTACACTTCTGCCCAACACCGCCGGATGTTACACGGCGAAGGATGCGATTTACACGGCGCGGCTGGCGCGCGAAGCCGGTTTGTCGGATCTAATCAAACTGGAAGTAATAGGCGATGAAAAGACGCTCTTTCCGGACAACGAGGCGACGATTGAAGCGGCGAAAGAGCTGACCAAAGATGGATTTACCGTCCTTCCTTATATCGGCGACGATGTGATTGTGGCGAAGAAGTTGGAAAATCTCGGATGTGCCGCCGTGATGCCGCTCGCCGCGCCGATCGGTTCGGGTCTGGGGATTCGAAACCCGACCAATTTGATTCTGATGAAAGAGGCCGTGCGGGTTCCGGTCATCGTGGACGCGGGGGTGGGTACCGCCTCCGATGCCGCGGTGGTGATGGAGCTCGGAATGGACGGCGTCCTGATGAACACGGGAATCGCCGGCGCAAAAAAACCGCTTCAAATGGCTCGGGCGATGCGGCTGGCCGTTGAATCGGGAAGACTCGCCTTTCTTTCCGGGCGTATTCCCCGGAAATTGTACGCTTCGGCCTCAAGTCCGATGACCGATGTCCCAACCTTCCTCATATAAGACGGTGCTTCCGCGGTTGATCGGAATCACCGACCGAAGTTTGTGCTCCGGCGACGATTATTTCCGGAAGATCGAGGAAGTCTGCCGGAGCGGCCTTCCGGCCCTCCAGTTTCGAGAGAAAGATCTGCCGTTTGAAGAGTTTTGTTCTGTTGCGGCGGACGTGGCCGCCGTTGCAAAGTGCGTTTCGACAAAATTGTTTATCAATATTGGGGCCGATGCCGAGTCGATCAAGCGCGCCGAATTCGCTCTAAAAATAGGAGCGACGGGAGTTCACGTTCCAGATGGAGGGATCCATTTAGCCGATTTACGGCGGATTGTGGGATCGGTTTGGATCGGGCAATCGATTCACGAGGAAACGTTGGGCCGGATTCAAAGCAACGATAATCACGCTGATTTTTTTATCTTGGCTCCGGTTTGGAAAAGTCCGGACAAATTCTTTTCTCGACCGATTGACCTGGAAAGATTCAAAGCCGTTTGCCTTACGACATCCTCACCCATCTTCGCCTTGGGCGGAATAACGCCCGAACGTGCGGAGTCCGTTTTAAGGGTAGGAGCCTATGGGTTTGCGATTCGATCGGCACTTTGGAAATCCTCCGATGCGGCGGAAGTCTTGCTTCAATTCCGCCAGATTCTTCAAACCGAGCGAAAGGAAGAATCGATATGACTTGGTTACAGGAATACGACGCGGCTCGAAGCGATGCCGCATTTTATCCGCGTACAGATTTAGGTTTTGTCTGCGCGGAGGGGGAAGATCGGGTTCGATACCTACATGGAATGGTTTCGAACGATGTGAAAGGGCTCGCGCCCGGAAAATGGATTCTAGCGTCCATGCTGTCGCACAAAGGAAAGCTTGTGGCGCCGTTCTTGTTGGGGAATATCGACGATCGGCTATGGCTGCTGGTCGAGGAGGTCGCGCGAAAGAGTCTAGTGGAATCTCTCCAGAAGTTTGTGGTTCGGGACGACGTGCACATACTGGATCGTTCTGAATCGTTTCGAATCATTACTTTGTTGGGACCGAAATCCGGTGAAATCTTGTGTTCCATTTTGAAAATGAAAGACTTCGGGTCGGCGGGGGATTTTCGGACCTGGTCTGTCGATGGGCATTCCGTTTACGGGTACGTCGCGGCTCAACCTCTCTCTTCGAGCGTTCATGTCGTTTGCCCTTCGCAGGAATCCGATCGCCTCCTAAAACAAATGGAAGAAAAAGGGGCTCAACGGCTCGGCGCCCAGGCGTTCGAAGCTATTCGCATCGAAGCCGGTGTCCCGGAATTCGGGAAGGATGTGAACGAAGATCGTCTTCTTCTCGAAGTCCCCTATCTCGAGAAGGGGGTGTCGTACACGAAAGGATGCTACGTCGGCCAGGAGACCGTGGCACGATTACACTCCCGGGGAGAGAATGTCGCTTACCGATTGATGGGCCTTGCGGCGGAGGAAGAAATGACCCCGGTTTCCAAACTTTTATCGAATGGAAAGGAGGTTGGGAGAATTACAAGCGTGTGTATTTCACCCCGTTTGGGCAAACCTCTTGGAATGGGCATGGTTCATCGTTCAGCGTTTGAGCCGGGGACGTCCGTTACGATTGTTTCAGGGGATCGGAGCTTTCCGGGGACGGTGGTAAGCCTCCCGCTTCCCCTGTGAAGCTTGAAAAGGTCGGCCAAGTTGCGTACTATAACCAAATGGTTATAGTACCGAAGTGCGGGTTCGTTTCCATGTGTCGCGTACGGGCCGAAGCTACGTCGCTGACTTTCTGGACGAGCTGGACGTTCGGTCCCGCGCGGACATTCTTGCCGTACTCCAAGATATTCGGAATCATGGATTCGGAGCTGTCGGATGCCGGTTTCGCCAGATTGAGGGGAAGCTCTGGGAGATCAAGATCGGCACTTCAGGCGGTGCCTACCGATTCTTCTATGTGATGTTGGCGGCGAGCGAAATGTACGTATTGCACGCATATAAGAAAAAGACTTCGAAGGCGCCGCCGCGTGAGATTGAGGTTGCGAGAAAGAGACTAAAGGAGGTGTTGCCATGAAAAATCGTAGAGGTCAATCATTCGAGGAACTGCTTGCCAGGCAGTTGAGAAAGAAGGAGGTCAGGTTTCTTTTTGACGAGCGGCGATTTTACCTTCAGGTTGCGCACTTGATTTCCGAATTGCGTGCCAAGGTGGGTTTGTCACAGTTGGAACTGGCCAAGCGGGCGAGAGTGACACAGCCGCTTATTGCTCGACTTGAACGCGGTGACCGACAGAGAACCCCGACGTTCGACATGGTCTTTCGGATTCTTAAGGCACTTGGCTATTCGCTGGAGCTTTCCGCCCGCGCCGATCCAAGGTTGGCCGCGTGAAGCGGGTCGGATCACCAGCTGTTGTTATTCCTCAAAGCCTGGAAAGTGTTTGGGAATGGCCTTGGTTCACCGGTCGGCGTTTGAGCCGGGGACGTCCGTTACGATTGTTTCAGGGGATCGGAGCTTTGCGGGGACGGTGGTAAGCCTTCCGCTTCCGGCTTAGGCTCTTCGTACTCCGAAGTGGTTCCGAAGCCGATGATCTCGATCGCTTTCGGAAGAATCGACATAAAAAGACATCCGTCCGTTGTGTTCGCATCGTGAACCGACCCGGGAGGCGAATAAAGATAGTCTCCCGCTTTTAGTTTTCGGTCGCCGACCGTCATTTCCCCTCTCATGACGAAAATTTCCTCTCCCGCCGGATGACGATGGCGCGGATAGCTCGTTCCGGGATTCAATTTCAGGAGAAATGAACCCGCGCGCTCGTCTTCGTCGGCGTGCAGAGGAAGGTATTGGACACCCTGAATCTTGGAAGGTTTCCACGGGGCACTTGCGCTCTCGATGAGCTGGGATACATTCTTCGGCGTCATGTTCAGTGCAGTATGACGGAGCCCGCCCTATATTTCAAACAGCTGGAAATCGGCCCGATGGCGAATTTCATTTACCTGATCGGGGATCCGGCGTCGCGCGTGGCTGCTGTGGTCGATCCGGCGTGGGATGTAGACCGAATCGTTCAAACCGCCGAGAAGGACGGATATTCGATTGGGCATGTGCTGGTGACGCACGGTCACCCGGATCATATCAACGGCGTCGAGGAGCTCTTAAATCGCACCGACGCGCAGCTCCATATGCACAAGTCCGAAACGCCCTGGATGAAGGGATGGAAAGCGACGGCGACGCCGCGGAGTCATGGAGATGAGCTGAAGATCGGAAACCTCGTCCTCACGTTCGTCCATACGCCCGGCCATACACCGGGATCCCAGTGTTTTCTCGTTCAAAACCGTTTGGTTTCCGGAGATACGTTGTTTATTAATAGCTGCGGCCGAACTGATCTTCCAGGCGGCGATCCCGAACAACTCTATGACAGTCTCGCCCATCGGCTTTCGAAGCTCGATGACAATGTGGTCTTATTTCCGGGCCACAATTATGCCGGTCAGCCGACATCGACCATGGGGGAACAAAAACGCCATAACCCCTTCCTACGCTCGGCATCGCTGAACGATTTTCTCGCCATGGTCCGGCCGAAATTTTCACTTTAAGCGGATCTTTGTCAGTCGGCTTTGGTGCCCCAAAGAACTGTATTCCATGCGAGGTATCGGATGAGGGGCAGCTGGGTCAGTGCCCGGTCGATGGTCAGAAGGGGCGGAAACCACCAAAGGCTTTCCCGGGTCTCCCGGAGAATTCTTTTCCAATAGCGGTCTTGGTTTGGGTGAATTCGATCGATGGCAAAATACTTGAGAAATAGAATGAGGGAGGTCAGCCAAAACTCGCGGTGTTCCACATCGCGGAAGTATCGTCGGGCGAGTTGGATGTCCTTGACGGTCAGGGGCGCTTCTCCTTCGGTTCGCATCTGACTGGCCATTTTGCGATAAACATTGATGACTGGATTGTAGGCAAGCGGATCGACGGAAAAAAAACGTCCACCCGTTTTGAGCGTTGCCTTAAGCTGTTGAAAGAAGCGCTCTCGGTTCTGGATATGATGCAGGACATTGCCCAAATAGACGCAGTCGAAGAAATTGTCCTGCGTTTGAAGCGTATCCGGCGTTCCGAGGACCGTTTGGATCCGAACGCCATGATTCCTTGCCAATTTTTCGGCTAGTTCGAGCATCTTGGGGGATAGGTCCAGTGCCGTCACTTCCGCTCCCAACAGCGAGAAATAAACGGCGGCCTCTCCGAATCCTGTCCCAACGTCCAGGACTTTCTTGCCGCGCAAAGAACCCATTTGGTCAAGGATGAACTTGTTCTCGACGGCCGTTATCGCTTCAAACGGTCTCCTTATATCGACCTCTTTGGCCGATACGCTCTCTGCCCAGCGATCATGGAATTCCGCCTCTGTTTCAACGCGTTTCGATTTAGGCGCCTCACTCAGTGGAATTGCCTCGTTTCGATGAAATATTCGTCGTTCTTCCCACGATGTATAAGGGTCGACGTTTGATCTCATCATAGATTCGTCCGATATATTCACCCATCATTCCGAGCGAAATCAAAATTGCCCCTCCTATCGCGCTCTGGAGGATGACCAGCGTCGCCCAGCCGGGAACCAGATCGTTGTAGATGAAATAGCGCGCGACGGTGTAACCACTGTAAACCATGCCGAAAACAAGGACCGCACAACCCAGGTACGTCGATACTCTTAGAGGAGCGCTCGAAAACGAGAAGACGGCATCCAGCGCCAGTCCAACCATTTTTCTTGCCGGGAACTTCGTCTCTCCGGCGGCGCGGGGTTCCCTCTCGAACTGCAGACTCGTCTGACGAAACCCGACCCACGTGACCATGCCGCGCAGAAATCGATGTGTTTCCCGAAGAGACCGAAGGGCGGAGGCGGCCTCAGACGACATCAGGCGAAAATCCCCCGCATTTTGAGGAAGATCTCGGTGGATAAATTTACTCATGATCCAGTAAAACAAACTTGCCGAGGCCCGCTTGAGCAGCGTTTCCCCATGCCGCTTGACGCGAGTCGCATGAACGATGTCAAAACCTTGACGGTACTTGCCGACCATTTCGCCGATCAACTCCGGAGGATCCTGCAGATCGGCGTCCATCAAAATAACCGCGTCTCCCTGTGCGTGATCGACGCCGGCCGTGATCGCCGCCTGGTGACCGAAGTTCCTGGATAATTCGATCACCTTGACGGAACGATCTTGGGCCGCCCATCTTAATAGAATGGCGCCCGAGTCATCGGAACTCCCGTCGTTTACAAAAACAATCTCCGATTCGCACGGTACTTCCGTCCGAACCGATCCCAATCTGACTTGAAGTTTTGGGAGTACCTGAGCTTCGTTGAACACAGGAATCACGATGGAAAGGAGTTTCAGGTCTCTTGGACGGGCGATCTTGTCTTTTGACATTACGGGACCTTTAAGAATCATAGCTGTTTAGACAGCCCTTTACGATAATTGGCCGACTTGAAGAAAGTACTTTAGAAGGCCGTTGCGGGCGTAAAACGTTCGGGTAGACAGGTTCCGGAAATAAGGCTGGCAAAGGCTGGAGTATGTTTCAGCGTTTCGCACGTACCGACCACGATCCAGTGAACAAAAGAAATTATTGACCACATGGTATTTGGTGTAAACGGGATCAGAAAAGACGACACTCTTTCGAACCAGTCGGTGGAGTTCCTTCAGACAGAGATGGGCCCTGTCGTCGGGGAGATGATGGAGAAGACCGTAGCAAATCGCCTTGTCAAAACTCTTGTCGGGGAGCCGGGTTTCCGCGATATCGGCTCTAATAAAGCGACGGGTCGTGGTTTCTCCGTATTTTTCTTTGGCTCCTAAAATTCTAGCTTCGTTTGTGTCCACGCCGGTGTAGTCGATATCGCCGCAGAATTTCAAGAAGGTCCCGTAACCGCATCCCGCATCCAGCAAGTTTTCTCCATGTCGAAGGTCTAGTGCGGATACAATCGGCCGGACTCTTAACCCGACCAAAAACGCGAGGCGCAATCCCTCATAAATCAACGGTGAATCCGCTAGAGACATGCCAAACAAATAGTGTGGCCTTCGAGCCCTGTCACCAATTATTTCTTCCGCAGAGCGGCGGAAAGGACGTCATTGGCGCCGGGTACGGAGAAAGAGAACAAGATCTTTCCCTTCGTATTCCGGCCGATAATGGAAGCGTTCGGCCACATCTCGAATGATCCGAGGAATCGAGCGGAGCCTTTCCTTATAATTGCTCTCCGACTCTCCGAGCGTTCGAACGGGGTTCTTTTCCAAAATCAAGGCATCCACCCCCACCGCGACTTCCTTAAAAATCCACTTCCGCTCCGCCAAAGAGGCCAGCATTGCAACCGGCGCGGCGACCGACATCTCCGGCGAAATTTTGGAGAGAATAGCGTCGGCCGCCCTCGCATATCGATCTTCCATAAATGATCCGGGATCCCCATTTCGATTCCAGGGAGCAAGTGAATAACTCCAACTGATCACCACGGCGCATATACCGAAAACCATCATCGCGAGCTTTCGTTTGCGCGGGTCGATGGCTTCGAGGGCTTGAATCGAAGCAAAGGCCAAGAAAGGAATATAGAAAGCCGTGTAATGAAAATCGATTCGGCCGTACCAACCGGTGGGATAAGCAAGGAAAAACAACACCGGCAGCAAAATCCAGATCAGTGCCTTCGGCCGGTAAAGCGGGAGAAGTCCGAATCCCAAAAGGACCAGAAACGGGTCTCTCAGTTTCGTGCCAAGAATCTCAAGGCGGTTTGACGCGACTTGGGTCAAAGCCCTGGTGAAATGATCGGTCCAGACCTCTTGATTCCCAAATTTCACGAGCACGAGAGTCACAACCCACAGAATCGACAAGAGAAAGAGCGCACGTCCTTTCCATCGGTCATGCCGCATTCGATACAGGCCCCAGACGAAAAGAATACCCGCTGTCTCCTCCCGCGCCATGAGCGCGATCAAGAGCGCCAGAGTGGCCGCGTCGAAACGCCGCTGCGACCAAAAATAGAGGAAAAGTGCCAGGAACGGGAGTCCGAGCGTAAGTGGATGAAACTCAAAAAGGTTGGCGTTGTGGATGGAAGGGTGGAGAAGAACCGCTCCTCCAAGAAAAAGCGCAGCGGCAGGACCGAGCGCGCGTTTTGCTCCCAAGAAAGCAACCCAACCGGTGAACCCCAGAGCGAGGGACTGAAGAAAAAGAAGTAGCGGAATAATCGGAACCCATCGCCCTAACAATGCCGGGACATATAGAATCGGGTCGAAATGGGCGCCCCAGACATACGAGCCTCCCAGCAGCGGCACATAGGGGTCTCCGTGTATCAACCCCCAAACACTGCGCACGTAGTTGGCCAGATCGTAACTTGTCGCATGGAACGTTCGGTGCTTCGCCCAAGAAAGTGTGAAGAACAGTGCGACGTAACCGGCCACAGTCGACGCCATGACGATACTGGCGGAATTGCTCCTGACGAAGAATGGCAAATTTCTTCTCATTTTAGTTTGCTGTTTCCGACGGTAGAACCTTCAGGATTACGAATGTGTTGTTCTCGAAGGCGACGGCGAGCTCCGGATATAGGGTAGTGGGAAGGCGCCGTCGCCGAAAGAAGAGATAATCAATTCCCAATTCGCGCGCCAATTCATCGCCTCTTCGCCGATCCAAGGAGTCGAACATATCCTCGATCTTGTTCGCGATGGACTCGTACGCGGCGGAGTCGACGTTCATGAGGGCCCCGTGTGAGCGATCGAGGATCACGCTCCGTCTCCCGCTCAGCATGAGAAGATAATTGAATTCCCGAACCGGCGTCTGAACAACGGAATCTTTTGGAGTCTTATCGCGCAAAAATCGAGCGGCCTCCGAAAAATCTTCGGCTGTGACGTTCGGTTGAGATTGCGTCTGTAATCGCAAAATTCCATACGCAACCGTCTCGTAGAGCGAAGAAAGCAGTCCCGCGAACAAAAGTGGTGCCAGCCATGTCATATTCCATCGTTTCTTTGGCTCAAGGATTCCGAGTAAGGAGGGTGCCGCTACGATCGCCATCAGGCAATACGTCACAAAGATCGCATTCTTCGAAAAATCGTTGGCCAGGAGACCCGTGGATGAAATGAAGAGACTGGCTCCGAGCGACACGAAGAGTAGGGCGCGTTCCCAAGAAGAAAGGCTCGGCCAAAGAGATCGCGGTCGAAGGAAAGCCAAAACGAGATATGGAGCCATGCTCAAAATCAACCTTCCGGGATAGAAAAGAGACGGGAACCCGATATGAAACCCCGATGTCTTGGATAACTGGGCGGGCTTTATTTCCAGGGCGAATGTGGCGAAGAGGATCAGGGTTGCGGCCAGAGGGAAAAAAACATCCCGAAATTTCACCGAACGTATGGCACGCATGTAATATCGCGCCAGCAGCCAGACTCCTAAGAGTCCGAACCCCAGAATTCCCACGTAGATCGAACTTCCGATGGTGGTTAATACCCATAACGGCGCGAGGATGAGAATCCGCCTCGGGCTTGAGGCCCGCAGGATGAGTGCGGGGACGAGGAAAAATGTGGATGTGCTCAGGAGATGTTGCGGCATCCAGCCTGCCGTCGTGAGGAAGTCGAGAACGCTGGCAATCGTCTGATTCCAGCCGCTGGCGAGTCCCGGCGCCGTCGCCCACCAACATCCCCAGAGCGTTCCCGAACATCGGATCAGATTTGGAAGAAGTCGGACGAACAGAACGATAAAGTCGAGCCCACCGAATAAGGCGAGCAAACCCACGGCAGCTAGGCTTTCACCTGCAGATCTGTTTTGTGATCGTAGCCAAAATAGGAGTGCATACAGGAATCCAGCCGCCGTGAGAAAGGCGAATAGGCCGTAGGCGTGAGCCGTCGAGATTCCACCTCCGGCCGTCAGTGAGGCGGGGAGAAGATGAAAAAAATAATAGTAGGAGAGCGGAATATCCTGAAAAGGTCTGAAAAAGGGATTGACGGGCGGAAGTGAATGGTTTTGGAGAGCATAAATGACGCCCGCATGTTTCGGGTAATCGTAAAAGATCGGGAAGTAGCGAGAAGAATCTTGGGACTCAAAGAGTTTCAAGGTCAGCGTGATGAAAATGATCGCTAAGATTGCGAGGAATAGGGTTCGTTTTTTCCCCGACAACGTCGGTTCGATGGGCTCAACGTGGGTGGGCGGATAACGTCGAGAAAGGAATAAGAGAACAAGGGAAACGACGACCAGCCAGGCTGAAACCGACCACGGTCGAATCGGAAATAGGTGCCCCCCAATGAATAGAAGGGCGGGCGATAGAAGGAGGCTTAAGGAAATAGGGAGAAAAACCCGGTCGAACCGCCTGATCCGGTTCCAATATCCCAGATACGCAACGGAAGCGGCTCCCGGTAGCCAACCGACACAAAAAAGCGTGGTCAGGATTACGCCGAACGATTTCGAAGCCATTCGCTCACTTGCTTCGTCACGTTTGAAGTCGTAAATCCGAACTTTTCCGCCAGGACGTGATCGGGGGCCGATTCACCGAAGTGGTCGATTCCGATCACCAGCCCGCGAACTCCGATCCACTTGTACCAGAGGTCGCCTCGCGAGGCTTCGACAACCGCGGCGGGAATATCCTTGGGCAATACCTTTTCTCGGTATCCGTCACTCTGCTGAGCGAAGAGTTCCACGCACGGCATCGACACGACCCGGACGTCTATTCCTTGGGTCAATAGTTCCTTGCGAGCGGCCAGCGCCAGGTGGAGTTCGGATCCGGTGGCGAGAAGGACGGCGTCGGGGGACCCCTTTTTCGCTTCGGTCGCGACATAACCGCCCTTCAGTATGTCTTGTGTGGAGACGCTGGCATCCCGTTCAATGGCCGGCACTTTCTGGCGTGTCAGACAGATGGCGGTCGGTCCATTTTTCCTGGACAGCGCGATCTGCCAGGCCGCCGCACATTCTAGGGGATCCGCGGGGCGCACGAGAGTTAGATTGGGAATCAGTCGAAGAGAAGCCAGGTGCTCGATTGGCTGATGTGTGGGGCCGTCTTCACCCAAAAAGACCGAGTCATGCGTAAACACGAAAATAACTTGAAGCCGGCTCAATGCGGCGACCCGGATCGCAGGGCGCATATAGTCCGAAAAAATCAGAAACGTCGAGCCGAGCGGTATGAAACTCCCGTATAGCGCGCAACCGTTGAGGATACCGCCCATGGCATGTTCTCGAACGCCGAACGCGATATTCCGTCCCGCGAAATTCTCCGGTTGAATGGACGGTGCCCCCAAGATGCGGGTTTTCGTCGAAGTTTCGAGGTCAGCGGAACCGCCGATCAGCGAGGGGACTGCCTGTGCAACTCGCTGCTGCAGCTCGCCGGATATCGATCGCGTGGCGTTAGGCATTTTCGGCGGGTTTGAACAGAGATTGGTGAAGAGATCCTTCGGAACCGAGCGTTCCCAATGTTGATCCCACAGCGTGGAGAGGTCGGAATGATTCTTTCTCCAGCGGGCCAGGCCGTCACTCCATGCTCGAAATTCTTTTTCCAGCGTCGCCGCGCGGTCGGCAAACAGCTTACGGACGGAATCCGGGACCAAAAACTTCGGTTCCAGAGGCCAGCCGAGCGCCTCCTTTGTGGCTTTAACCTCCGCGGCTCCCAGAGGGGCTCCGTGGGATTCCGAACTGTCCTGTTTGCTCGGCGCTCCATGGGCGATGTGTGTGCGGGCGAGAACCAGGGATGGGCGGGCGGTTTCTGCGCGAGCATTTTCAATGGCCTTTTGAATTTGGGCATGGTTGTGTCCGTCGATCCGCTCCGTATGCCAGCCGTATCCTTCAAATCTCTTCGCAACATCTTCGGTGAACGTGATCTTGGTTTCGCCGTCGATCGAAATCTGATTGTCGTCATAAATATAGATGAGGTTCCCCAGCTTTAGATGTCCGGCGAGGGATGCGGCTTCACTCGAAATCCCTTCCATGAGATCGCCGTCGCTGACGATGGCGTAAACGTGGTGGTCCACGGGTGCGAAATCGGGGCGGTTGAACCGTTGCGCCATCATTTTGGCAGCGATGGCCATTCCGACTCCGTCGGCAAAGCCCTGGCCGAGCGGCCCGGTTGTCGCCTCGACGCCGGGGGTTCGACCGTATTCCGGGTGGCCGGGCGTTCGGCTTCCCCACTGACGGAAATTCTTGATTTCGTCGAGAGGGAGGTCGTAGCCGGACAGGTGAAGTAAGGCGTAGAGGAGCATCGATCCGTGACCGGCCGAAAGAACGAACCGATCGCGGTTCGGCCAGTTCGGGTGGGATGGATTGTACCGAAGGTATTTCAGCCAGAGGAGGCACGCATAATCCGCAGCTCCCATGGGCATCCCTGGGTGGCCTGCATTTGCTTTCTCCACGGCGTCCACCGCTAACATCCTGATTGTATTTATGGAAAGGCGAATCGGATCAGTCTCGGTCGTCACGCGGAATCCTCCAAAGGCCAGCGAGCGCATTTTTCTAACGTAGAGCCGTCCGAATGTCGAATCATCCTTCGCATCTCCCTATTCTTCTTGATCCACGAGCGAGGCGAGCTCATGGCTCGCCCGTTCCAATTCTGCAGCCGGGGTTCCCGACAAGGACAGGGCTTCGTGAAAAGCGCTTAAGGCTTGCGGTTTCTTTCCCTCATTCCAGTAGAGGCGCCCCAACGCCATGTAAAGAGGAGGTATGGCGGGAGCGCGTCGGAGGGCGTCCTTTAACGTCTTTTCAGCCGCTTTCGAACGGCCCGCTTGGATCTCCAGTTGAGCGGCCAGAAGCGCACACTTTGGAAATGCGCCTGGATAGATGTAGCCGTCCCGCAGGAGCTGAACCGCATCGTCCAAGCGCCCGTCTTTGGCCAACGATTTGGCCAACAGGGTTCGCCCGTCGACATGATGCGGTTCGAGAAGCAGCAGTCGGCGTAAACTTTCTTGAGCTTCCCTCTCCCTTTCCGACTTTCTCAATACGAATCCGAGATTAAACAGTGCTTCGGGATAAGTCGGATTTAGTGTGAGGGCATGGCGCAGGGCGACTTCCGCTTCTGTGTAACGTCCTTCGTCAGCGAGGGCGGCGCCAAGGTTGAGGTACGGGCGAGGTTTCTGCGGGGATTTTCCGACGGAATCCTGCCACAACGACACTTCACTATTCCATACCTGGTTTCGGGCATACGTCATTCCTGTCAAGAGGATGATCCAAGCAATTGCCGCAATGCCGACGGCTCTTTTGCCGAGCTGTTCGATCAGGACGACCGTCGCCAACGAGAGGCCGGCCAACGGAAGATAGAGATGTCGCTCCGCCATAAAGTCGCGGAACGGCACAATTGAATTGGTTGGCGACAACGTAACGGCAAACCAAGCCAGGCCTAATGTAAAAAGGGGAAGCTTCCGGTAGTACTTGACGGCCGCACCAAAGAGCAGGCCGAGGAGGCCGAACGAAAACAGGAAACGAGGATCGAAAAGACTCGTCGTGATTTCAAAGTCGTGATCGATGTTTTGACCGATCGGCACCAAATACATTTCAAGAAAACGGACCCAAACACCCGCTTGTGTAAGGAAGTGGTGCCGCGGACTCATCACCTCGAGTCCGATGGTTCGATAATGAGGCGTTTCAAAAAACATGTAGAGAGTTGGAATTACCGCCAATGCGAACCAGAACGGTGCATGAATCTTAAAGTCAGACCGCACCGACGATTTTGTTCGTCGCGGACAGAGGAAGAAATCCGCTCCAAGCAGGAGGACCGGAAGGACAACGGCATTTTCTTTGGAAAGGAGAGCACAAATTTCAAACAGGAGGGACGCACCGTAAAAGAGAATCGATCTCTGAATTGAAGGCGATCGTCGGAACTCAAGGAACGTGGCGACGCACGCCAGGACGAAAGAGGTCATGAGGAGTCCGGAACGACTGTTGATATAGATTACCGATTCGGTCTGTAAAGGATGCAAGAGGAAGATCGACGCGGCGCCGATAGGAACCCACCGGATTTTCCCGTTTCTGCGTTCCGGAAAGAAACTCTCGACGAGCATCAGGACGGCCAGAAATAGAAGGCCGTTTGCCAAATGAATCACGAGATTCGTGACGTGGTAAACCAACGGTGCGCTCCCTCCGGCAAAATAGTTGAGGGCCAGCGACAGGACGAAGATCGGCCTGGTTTCCTGAAAGCCGGAATGGAAAAGTGCGCGGAGGTTCGTCAGCGTGTGGATGCCGGTGTTCGCGACAATATGAAAATAATCGTCGTACACGAACGGCGCGTTAAGCGTGCTGAAATAGACGCCGGCAGTCAGGGCCAGGAGAGCCAACAAGCGAAAGCCCATAGATGTTTAGTCTACGGGCTTCCGATTTGAATTCTAGGAAACTTATCCGCAGCCGCAGGAACCCGCTGAAGCTTCGTGGCCGTGGGACGCTTCAGAGGAACAACAGCCGCTCGATGGCATCTCGTTCAACGTCGGCAGGGAGTTCGCTGGTGCCGCGAATTCCGCCACCGGGAGTGAACCGGAGCGAACCGTCGCGGCGTCTTCCTCTTTCATTTGGGATGGGAACATCCCGAGATCGGCCTGGTTCTTATACATGCCGAGCGAAACGCTGATCGACTCCTCGACGCGCTCCCGATAGTACGGGCCCGAATTATACGTGCAGAACGGATAGATCCGGCCGTCCCGCGCGCTGTAATGAATGATGCAGCGTTTTACCCGCTCAATGTCGTAATTGTACGGATCCTGGAAATGCATTCCCGCGACGAAGAGCGTCGGATAGCCGTGCTTCGTGTGATGCGTCGGGTTTTGCGAGACATCCTTGCTGTGATAGCCGTCCAAGACCCCCAAGAGACGTCGGAAGGACAAACCCTTCGGGGCCTTGTCGCCACGATAATACTTCCGAAGTATTCCGAGCGTCTTTGCTTTCGTAAAAATCTGCGTGGCAGCCGAAGAGGTGCCTCCGTTCTTCGCGTTTTTCTCCCGGACTTCTTTGGCCAGATTCGAAACGTCCACGAGCGCGGACCGCAGATCAAAAAAGTCGGTCAGCGAGCGGACTTCCTTTTTCTCATGTGGTTCGACGAACAGATAAGCGCCATTTCCGCAATCGGGATGGCACGTGATCGTCATCGCCGGCTCACCGGAGAGCGCTTCCGAAAGTTTGGAGAACGGAGAGGTGCAACCGAGCGGAAGCCAGCCCCCCTTGGCCGGAATCAGGCCGGTCTGTTTTTCCACGTCCAGCGCGAGATGCGTCATCGTGTAGCGCTTCTCAATTCGATTGCGTTCGTTGATTCGGCCCGTGAAGCAGACCGGCTGGAACGAAACGCCGGTGATTACGTCTACGTTTTCCACGGCGAATCGGATGATGTCTCCGACCTGGTGGTCGTTCACGCCTTTGACCAAAACGGGCACCAGAACGACGCGAAGGCCGACCTTTCGCGCGTTCTGAATGACTTTGCGCTTGGTGTCCATGATCTTCTCCGCGCGCGTCTTAAACTGGACATCGTCCGTGACACCGTCGAACTGAAGGTAAAGCGTGTGCATCCCCGCTTCCTTCGCCTTCTTGGCAAATTCGTAGTTGGAGAAATTCTTTCCGTTCGTTGCGACCTGGATGTGCCAGAAGCCCATCTCCTTGGCCATTTCGACGATCTTGTGGAACTGCGGGTGAATCGTCGGCTCGCCTCCGGCAAATTGAACGACCTTGGCCGGAACCGGTTTCATATCCCGGAGGTTTTGAAGCATCCGGCGGATGTCCACGAGATCGGGTTCGCACACATAGCCGGCCGCATTCGCATTCGCGAAGCAAACC
>DATDPG010000037.1 GCA_035292885.1 Bdellovibrionota bacterium
ACCGGACAGGTCATGTCGCAACGGTTGGTTAGATCTACGTTGGCGAGCGCCGTATGGCTGTGGTGCATGTTGCAAATACCGCAGTCCTCGGGGCAACGCTTTCCATCCGGAACGATGGGGTTCGAAACCCCCTGGCCGTCGCCGAAGCGGAACGTAAACATGTCCATATAGACATCGACATCGGGCGAGATCAGTTCCTTAAAGTAGCCATGTTCCTTGCAGGTCTTTTCCATCCAGACCTTGCCGTCATCCGCGAACTTGCGGGCTTTGACCACACGGGTGCATTCGGGGCAGAGAGATTGCGTGTAATACGGGAGCGTCCAGGGGACTTCTCGGATCGGATGGCCGGAGTGAGTCTGTTTGGGTTGATCGACCCACGGCGGGCGGCCGTTGTCCCATTGGGATCGATCAGCCGTGTAATGGGCTTTCTTTACAGCTCCGACATTCAACATGATCTTTCTCTACCTCCGTTTGTGCCCAACAGCTTTTTTTAAATTCCGGGTCGGTGGGTGAGCAAGCTCTATGCCATTGGGCCAACATTTTTCGCAATCAAGTCATTGAAATTAAGGGATAAAATGACCGTCCATTTGTCGCTGCGCGCCACGAACTGCACTTATGAACGGGATCGTGCAGCGTAGACCCCAGGTCTGGGACATAACTTGTTATGATTATTTAATAAATCTCATTGCACCGATTGGTGCAGACTTATTGCTTTGTGTCCTGACCCATTTTGACGCTCATCCCCGATCCTGACGGCGGAGCGATCGTAAGATCCTGATCAATTTCCTCGGCATGGAGTTGGCCGGGACCGTGATCCAACACGTCCTCGCTCCACTGGATGTTGTCGATGACGCCGTAGTTGCGAAGGTAGACAACCGTTTTTCCGAAATGAATGCAGGTCACCCGGTCCACCGGCAATTTCAAATCTTGATTCCACAATTTGATGTGAATTCCTTCTTTTGGGAGTGTCCCGATGACTTCAAAACCGGGAAGATCGGTCCAGGGAAATTGCTCGATGGGGATCAAGGTTTCCGAGGTTCCTTGAAGGACGCCGGTGTCGGTGTGTCGATACGCGACAACGGCCTTCGCGCCTTCAATTTTTTCACGGTCGATTTCTCCCTGCGGTCCCTTCGCCTGCGTGGAAATTTGAAGCATTCCTCCCGATATTTGCGAAGTTTGGAGCCGGGCGTTCAATCCCTCGTAATTGCCTTGATACCGATCCTGAAGCGCTTTCGCATGATCGGTCATGCTGAAGATCTGAACGTATAGGGAGTCGCGGGTCATGATTGGGCGCCCCTTACCGGAAAGCAAAGTTCCTGTCTATGGGTCGCTCCCGTATCTTTTCGAATAGTTCTTCGACGTCTACGGCAGTTGAGGCAGCCAAACATCCGCGCTGATCGTGGTCACCGGTCCGTTCCTCCTAAAAACGTTCTTTTTGTGAAGCACCTGGACTGCCGGCGTGGCTAGCTTGTTCGAAAAATAATATAGCGGCTCCGAAGGCTGTTCGTCGGAAGCCTTGGCTTCCACAAGAAGCCAGGGGCGTCGATCCTTTATCACGCAGAAGTCGACCTCTCTTCGATCGCGGTCCCGAAGATAACGAAGCTCAAAATCCCCGTACCCTTGCGATCTCCAACAGGTCACCGCCTTCCAAAGATGGCTTGCGACCATGTTTTCGAATCGCGCGGATTCGCTCTCAACTTGCGACCAATCCCAAAGGTATAGTTTTTTCTCTTTTTTCAAGCTTCGCGTGATTTTTTGGGTAAATGGCGAAACCCGAAACGCAATAAACAAACGTTCGAAATTCTCAATCCACCCTTTGACCGTATTGAACCCGACTTCCAAATCTCTGCTCAGGGAGTTCATGCTCAGGGGAGCTCCCACTTTTGTGGGGAGAAGAAGCATCAGGTGTTCCAACAACCCTAATAGTTTTATGGAGGTTAAGGATCGGACGTCTTCCTCGATCAAACGTTCACGCCGGGTGATCGACCATCGACGGTGCGCCTCTTTCGAATTCTTGAACAACGGCTCTGGAAATCCTCCGAATTCGAATAACGAATCATATAAGACTCCTCTCTCAAGCGGCTCGAAAATAATTTTAGGAGGCAAGATTTCCGTGCCGGACAATTCTCCTACGGAAAAGGGATGAAGGTAATGAAGATGATATCTTCCGAAGAGACTGTCTCCCCCACGCCGGTAAATGTCGAGCCGTGCGCTTCCGGTTACGATAATTTTCAGCTCTTCGTGATATTTGTCGAATATCCCCTTGACGAACGTTTTCCATCGTTCGTATTTATGCACTTCGTCCAGAACGGCAAGGGAATCGTGAACAAACTGTTTTTTGAGAATCGCCTCACGATCTTCGATCAGATCCCAGTTGTAATATTTCCCCGGTTGAAGCGAGAGGATCCTCTTTGCGAGTTCCGTCTTGCCCACTTGACGGGGACCGGAAATAAAAACGAATTTTTCCCTCAGGTCCTGAAGAATTTGGGGTTCGACGCTTCGAGTGCGGTACACATCCATCCACTATCATGATGATTTTGGCATGCCAAGTTTAAAGTAGCATAAGGAAGTCCGGCGCGGGCAGCCTCCGGGGCTAATCGAATTGTAGATCCATATCATGATGTCGATGCACCGGTGACCCATGGTGCGCCATCCCACCTAAGGGTCCGTGAAAGAATAACCTTTACATCTACATCTTCTTTCACGGGCCCTAACCGTTTTTTCATTGACCATTCGGCGGCCAACCTTTTTTATGTTGTGTTCACCCATTATGCTTGGAGGTCTCACATGGGAATTCGTCGCGCGGCCCTTGCTGCAAGTGCCATCCTGTTCGTCGGAGGTTGCATGAAAATTTCGAGAACTTCAGGATCGAACCCTCAAGATCTCAAAGCGGAAATCGTCGACGGTCACGCGATTCTTCGGCTGCCGGTATCGGGATTTGAGCGTCTTTCGTTCAAAGACAAGATGCTGGCGTATCACTTGTATCAGGCGGCCGCAGCCGGGCGAGATATCAATTTTGATCAGAATCATCGCCATGCTCTTCCGATCAAGAACTTGTGCGAAGAAATCCTGCTTCACTCCAAGGGGGTCGATCGGGGCGTTTTGAACGACATCGCGCACTATTTAAAACTCCAATACTTGAACGCCGGCATCTACGCCCATCTTACGTTCGCGAAGATCCTCCCGCCCTCGGGGCTTACGTTTGAAAAACTGTCCTTCGCCGCCCAATCGGCTCAGAAAAACGGAGCGAAGTTCATGCTGGGAGGAAAGAGTTTAAATGATCACCTGGCCGAGCTTCGGCCGGCGGTCTTCGATCCGAAAGTCGAGCCTTACTGCACCAGCCGGTCGCCGGGGCCGGGAGAGGATCTCCTGACCGCCAGTGCCAACAATTATTATGAACGGGGTCTGCGTGAACATGATCTCAAGGGCTTCGCGGAGAAATATCCGCTCAACTCCAAAGTGGTTCGAAACAAAGGGAAGTTGGAGGAGAAAGTCTATCGCGCGGGGGATCCCACACGAAACGTGCCGCCCGGACTCTACGCCGAGCAACTATCGGCCGTGATTTCGCACTTGGAGGCTGCGTTGCCCTTTGCTCATGAAGTCAACGCACGGGCGCTCCGGCGGTTGATCGAATTCTACCGGACGGGAGACAATGAAACATTCGCCCAGTTCAACATCGCCTGGCTGGAATACGACCGGCCGACCGTCGATACGATCAACGGATTTATCGAGGAATACCGGGATGCCCGTGAAAAAAAGGGAGCCTGGGAGGGAACCGTCTTTTTCATCAATGAGGGAACCTCCGGCTGGCTGCGGGAAATTGCGGCGAAAGCCGATCAATACGAGAGTCACGCGCCGTTCGCCGACGCTTACAAAAGAAGAGGAATCAAACCGATTGCCAACATGGTCGAGGTATTGATCGAAACCGGAGACGGCGGCCCGATCAGCTGGAGCGGTGTGAACCTTCCGAATGATCAGTCTCTTCGGCAAAAATATGGAAGCAAGAACGTGCTCCTGTGGAACGCTCGGACGACGAAAGAGGCGTTCAGGGGCGAAAAATGGGTCCACGAGTTCATTTATCCGCCGGATCAAGAGATCGTGTTGAAACACCGCCGAACGGGGGCCGAAATCCTCGTGGGATTTCACGAGGCCCTCGGGCACGCTTCCGGAAAACAGAGCGACAGGATGAAGGGAACCCCCAGAGACCATCTTCCGGGATTTTATAGTTGGCTGGAGGAGGAACGGGCGGACCTTTTGGCGCTTCATCATGCTTGGGACCCGGAGACGTTCCGGATTCGAAAGGACTGGACGGAGGAGGCCGCGCGGGCTCTCTACAAGAGTTATCCCGCATCGGAAATGATGAATCTTGCGGAGCTGCCGGAAGGGGCGAAGGCTATCGAGGAGCCGCATGCCGTGGGCGGAAATTTCGCCGTGCATTATTTCATGAAAAAAGGCGTGGTCCGCGAAATCAAAGAAAAGATCGGGGGTCGGACCAAGACATTTTGGATGGTGCCGGATGAAAATATTTCGAAAATGCGCGAGGCCGTCGCGGAGTTGCTTCGGGAATTGCAGCGGATCAAATCCGAGGGTGATTTGCCGGCCATTCGTCGTTTGGCCGAAGAATTCGACGCGACGCAATTCGACCCCGATCTTGCGGCCGAAATTCGTCGTCGGAACCGGGAATTGGGACTCCCGAGCTATTATGCATACATCTTTCCGCAGTTAGATCTGGTTCACGAGAACGGCAAACCGAAGGATGTGAAGATCTCGTACGCGGAGAGTTTTTTGCGGCAACAGATGGCCTGGTCGGGTTACTCGCCGACCGATTTGGAACGTTTGCCTTCGCGATTGTAGACGATTTTCACGATTGAGCGTTCCGTCTTAATACGGTCTGCTCGCGGCAGGCGCGGGTGGACGAAAGCGCGAAGGCGCAGCTGATCTTTCGGATCGATTTGATCGATATGAATTCCCATGCCGGCCGGGGTCAGATTATTCGCAGCAAAGACGAACGCTTTGCTGAAGGCCACGTGTCCCCGGCATTGAATCGGCTCCTGTCCGTCCGGCAGGTGAATCATGAAGTCGATGGTCGAGCCTCGTTCTTGCGGTTGATACGATTGAATGAAGAGTCCGGAGCCGCTTAGATTGAACGATATCTCCTTCAGGGGAAATCCGGACCGGGTATCGCGAAATTCGACCGGGACGGTGGCGAGCGCCCGCGGAAAACGACGTCGGTTTTGAACTCGGGGGAATAGACACCGGTTAAACGCAAACACCATTTCGTGCAAGGAGTAAGTCTTCACAAGAGAGGACTCGGATTCCAGCCGTTCTTCGATGGATCGGATGTCGTCGTCGGGGTGGGTCCGGACGACAATGACTTTTGGACGCCGGACCGGGTTGCAGGAGAGCAGCGACGTTCGAAGTTGATCGAGGTCGAAGTCTTGCATCGTCGGATCGACCAGAATCAAGCGACAAAGATCGAAAAACTCACCGAGTTCTTTCGCCTTATTCGGCCAGCGGGCGGGAACAACGGGCCAGCAATTGAGTTGGCGGAGGGCGGTGCAAAGATTTTCGTGAAATTGTTCGAAGTAATCGAGATTATTAAGAACCAGGACCGGGTTCAGCGGCATCGCACACTCCCTCCCTCGGAGAACTCGTTCACGATGTCTCCACACCGGTAACCGGACGGGCATGGCGTGCGGTTTACGCACGCTGTAGCCTCCTGGCTTTGCGTCCCCGGCTTTCACCGGGTTTGCCACTGGCCGTCGCCAAGAATGATTATATCGTTACTTTAGTTTCTAGTAAATCATGTAAATTAACATGATTGATATCAATACACTATGTTTGATATTGGGCAAGGTGGTCCCACCCTAGTGGCAAAACAGTATCTTTAGTTCCGTCTCTTCCAAGGAGCCAAACTTGGCCATTTCCTTTTAATACTCGGCCGATTCGGTGAATGGGCTCGCTCGATAGCTCTAAAATTTCGCTATGGGCCGATGCAGGAGCCGTAAATAGAAGTTCATAATCGTCACTGGGTTCGAAACGTACTTGACTAAAGGAGGTCCCCAGCTTTTGGGCGATTTCAACGAGGGAATCGGATTCCGGAAGGGCAGACTCATCGATTTCCAGATCGACATGACTCTGCGCGGCCAAGTGGGCGCCGTCCGCTAGAAACCCATCGCTGATGTCGATCGCCGCTGACGCCAAGCCGATCAATTTCTGGCCCAAGACAAGGCGAGGCAAGGGGTTTCTCCAACGGTCGATGATTTCTTTCGCCAGGTTTTCGCGTTGAAATCCTTTTTGAAATAGGAGCAATGCAAGGGCTGCGGAACCCGGAACACCCGTGACATAAACATGATCTCCCTCGCGGGCCGTGGAGCGCAGAAGCGCGCGCCCGGACGGGACCTCACCGATGAAAGAGATCTCTACGGAAAAGGTTTTATCCCCCGTAAGGTTGCCGCCCAAGATATGCGCCCCGGCGTCCCTGACCCGCTCCTGAATTCCGCGAGCAACAGAAAGGATCTTCAAGCGGTCGATGGACGGGGGGAGGTGAAACGAAACAAGGGCACCCAAAGGCCTCGCGCCCATGGCAGCCAAATCGCTTAGACTTACGGCTGCGGCCCGGCGGCCCAACGGCTCCGGCGAAATCCAATCCCAATGAAAATGAAACCCGTCCACTTGGACGTCCGTCGTCCAGACGAGATCCATCCCTCCCCTTGGAGAGAAAACGGCCGCATCGTCACCGATCCCCAAGCCGTAAGCCGGCCGACCGAAAATCCTGGCCAGGTCGTCGATGATGACGAACTCTCCGGAGCGCTGGATCATGAACTTCCGAGGGACGGCCGATGTAAATGTTGGTGAAACCGCCAGACACTCGCCGTGGGATCGGCCGAGCGGGATATCGCCGAAAGAATCGCCACGCCGTGAACCCCTGTTTCAAGGACGTTCGGGAGTCGATCGGTGCGGATTCCGCCGATCGCGATGACCGGTAAATGCGTCGATCGGACAATGTTTCGAAGTCCTTCGAGACCCAACACCGGCCCTGCGTCGAGTTTGGAGTCAGTCGGATAGACTGGCCCGGCGCCCAGATAATCGGCTCCAGCCTCCCGAGCGGCGGCGGCCTCCTCGGGTGTATCGACGGAGGCTCCGATCAGGAAGCCGGTTCCCAAGATTCTTCGTGCGTGTCGGACGGGGAGGTCGTGAGGTCCCAAATGGACACCGTCGGCCCGGATCGAAAGTGCGACATCGACGCGATCGTTCACGATGAAAATCTTCCGCGCCGATCGACAAAGCATCGCGATGTCTTGTGCAGCCGATAGAAATTCCCGGTCCTTGAGATTCTTCGCGCGGAACTGCACGACATCTGTGTTGCCTTCAATGGCCGCTTTTGCAAGTTCTTTGTTGGAAACAAGGACGTGAAGTCGACCGATCGATTTGCGCATCTCAGAACTCCTCGACCGGCGCGGGAAGCCGGCGAAAGATCGAACGAACGGAGGAACGGATCGGCGATTCAACCAAAGCTCGTTGAAACCAGGTGAGGCCTTTTCGAACCGCGCTTTCAAGATTTTCGCCCCGACCTAAGTATGAGGCGATCGCGGAACTCAGGTGGCAGCCGCTTCCATGGGGCATGGCTTCTTGTCGCCGGGAATGCTCGAACCAAATCGGCGAAGAAAGATTCTTGGGCCAAAACAGATCGGCGACAATCTCGGCGTTTTGTTTCGCCGATTTTATGAGAACGGCGGGCACGCCGCTCGAGAGCAGTATTTCGGCCGCTCGCACGGGGGATTCGGTATCCGGCAAATCGCTCAGAGCAAATGCTTCGCCGGCATTTGGCGTCAGGAGAGCGACATGTCGGCCGAGCCTGTCCAAATATTCTTTCCGAGCCTCCGGAGGAAAGAGCTCCGTTCCATCGGACGCCCGTAAAACCGGATCCGCCACCGATGGCTGGTGAGATGTTCGGAGCAAATATTCGTGGATCGGCGCGAGAAGATCCGCACTGCCGATCGCGCCGATTTTGATCGTGTCCGGCGCCGCTTCATCCGCAAGAGCTTCGAATTGTCTTCGAAACGCCGGAACGGATACCGGCTCGACGGAAAACACTCGATCCACGCTCTGGGGGACGAGGCAGGCCAATATGGCCGACGTGCGGTATCCGAAGCGCTCAAATACGCGGCTATCGGCGAGGATGCCGGCTCCCCCGGTGGGATCAAACCCGGCGATGGTTAGGGCTCGGGGTAAAGTTTGATCGAGCACCGGCGCTTCATAGAAGACCATGAATAGGAAAGCAAACCTGAGCCGGGTCATGAGGGCCCCTTGATTCTGGCAAGCATCAAACCGATACTTTGGACCGAGGAGGAATGGAATGAAGGCGGATATCCGGCCTCCAGCTGTCGCGGGACTCTTTTATCCGGCTGAGGCCGCGGAACTGAAACGAAATGTCGCGATGCTTCTTTCGAAAGCGGCAGAGCCACCCAAAGGGCGAACGCCCAAAGCCCTGATCGTTCCCCATGCGGGATATATCTATTCCGGCCCGACGGCGGCCATGGGGTACGCCTGGCTACGTCCGATGGCGGATCAAATTCGGCGTGTCGTCCTGCTGGGCCCGTGCCATCGTGTGCCGGTGGACGGGCTTGCCCTCCCGGCCGCAAATCGTTTTCGGACACCGTTGGGAGAGATCGAGATCGATCGTGAACTCGCTCGAAAGACGCTCGAACTGCCGCAAGTTGTGGAAAATGATTCCGTCCATGCCTTCGAGCATTCTTTGGAAGTACAGCTCCCCTTCCTTCAGGAATCCTTAAAGGATTTTAAGCTGCTTCCATTCGCTGTCGGAGATGCTACTCCGGAGGAAGTCGGCGAAGTGATCGAACTGTGTCTGGGAGGTAAAGAAACGCTCGTTTTGATCAGTTCCGACCTATCGCATTACCTTCCATACGAAGCCTGTCGCCGGGTGGATCAGGGAACGGCGGAAGCGATCGTGAGTCTCGACCTGCCGATCGGCCACCGTCAGGCGTGCGGCGCCACACCGGTCAACGGTGTGCTCGATGTGGCCCGGCGCCATCACTGGCGCGCGGAACTTCTGGATCTTCGAAACTCCGGCGATACCGCCGGCGATAAAGACCGCGTCGTGGGGTATGGAGCCTTTGCATTTTTTGAAGGCGGACGTTCATGACCGAGGAGCAGGGAAAAATTCTTCTTCGATTGGCGCGGAATGCGATCGCCAAAGAGTTGGGGGAACGGACGGAAGAGATTCGGAAGGAGAATTGGCTGAACGAATCGGGAGCGACGTTCGTCACGATCATGCACAACGGAGAGCTGCGGGGCTGCATCGGTTCCATCGAGGCGCGGCGTTCGTTGGGAGAAGACGTGGAAGAAAACGCCGTGGCCGCGGCCCTTAAAGATTATCGCTTCCCGCCCCTGGAACCGGACGAGCTCGACGGGACCGAAATCGAAGTGTCACTCCTTTCTCCACTGACGGAACTCACGTTTTCCAACGAGGAGGAAGCCATCGCCCAGCTTCGTCCGGGAATCGACGGCGTCGTCTTTAAAGACAACCATGTCCGAAGTACATTTCTTCCCCAGGTGTGGGAAAAACTGCCGGACGCCCGGAAGTTCTTGACGGAACTCAAACTTAAAGCGGGTTTGGCGCCCAATTTCTGGTCGCCGGAGGTTCGGCTCTATCGTTATGCGGTGACAAAGTGGAGGGAGAAGGACCTATGAACAGCATCCCTTATCCCGGTCGCTGGTGGCACATGCTGGAAGACGGCCGGATGCAATGCGATCTCTGTCCGCGAGATTGCCGTTTGCATGACGGTCAGCGGGGGCACTGCTTTGTCCGGCAACGGGTCGGCGATCAAATGATTCTGACGACGTACGGTCGCTCATCCGGTTTTTGCGTGGACCCGATGGAGAAAAAACCGCTCAACCATTTTTATCCCGGAAGCAGCGTTCTTTCGTTCGGAACGGCGGGGTGCAACCTTGCATGTCGATTCTGTCAAAACTGGGATATCAGCAAATCGAGGGACGTGGAGCGACTTGCCGATCAGGCGACGCCGGAGATGATCGCCCTCCGAGCCGAGGAGCTGAGCTGCAAGGGCGTGGCGTTTACATACAACGATCCGGTCATTTTTGCCGAATATGCGATGGACGTCGCCGATGCCTGTCATGAGCGGGGACTTCAGGCGGTGGCGGTGACGGCGGGATATGTCCATGCCGAACCTCGAACGGAATTTTACGCGAAAATGGATGCGGCCAATGTTGATCTCAAGGCCTTCACGGAAGAATTCTATTTCAAGTTGACTGGAGCGCATCTGGCGCCTGTTCTCGAGACGTTGGTTTATCTAAAGAACGAAACAAAAGTTTGGTTTGAGATTACGACGCTGGTCATCCCCGGATACAACGATTCGGAAAAGGAGATCACGGAAGAGTGCGAGTGGATTTTGAAAAATCTGGGTCCGGACGTCCCGATCCATTTCTCCGCATTCCATCCCGACTATAAGATGCTGGATGTTCCGCCAACACCTGTTTCGACGCTCACGAAGGCATATGAGATCGCCACAAAAACAGGCCTTCATTTCGCTTACACCGGAAATGTTCATGATTCAGCCGGGGACACGACCTTTTGTCCCAACTGCCGAAAGGCGCTGATCGTTCGCGATTGGTACGAGATCGACGAATATCTTCTAACTGCCGAAGGTAAGTGCCCCAGTTGCGGAACCGCCATCGCCGGCCGGTTCGGTCCTTTCACGAAGGCCTTCGGTCGCCAACGCATTCCGGTCTCTATTCAACGAATTTCGAAAATCCTTTAGTCTTTCTGCAAAGCACGGTACGCGACCTGCTCGGCCTGCTCGGCGATGTCGGGAATTCCGATTCCTCTGTAACCGTTACCGACCAGAAAGAGTCCCGGCATATCCTTCAGAAGCGATTCCATTTCTTGGAGCCGTTGAAGATGGCCGACGGAATAACGAGGCATCGTCTCCGTCCACCTCGAAAGCGAGGTGAAGGTGGGTGGTTTATGAATCTGAAGCAAACGCTCGAGGTCGCGCTGCGTCGTCGAAATCAAGGACGAGTCGTCCAGATTCGTCGATTCCTGACCTACAAACGCCCGCAACAGGACCGACCCCTCAGGCGCACGATCGATGAATTTTTCGCTCGAAAAGGAGCAACCGAGAAGAAGCCGGTTTTCCACAGCGGGAACTACGAACCCCATGCCGTCGAGGGGATGGTCGATATCTCGGCGGGAGTACGCAAAATTAATTGTGGCTACGGAAGAGTAGCTCGTCTTGGAGAGCAAGGACGATACGGAAGGAGCGACGTCCCGGAGCAATCTCTGAGCTGTCGGCGCCGATATCGCCAGAACCAAGAGATCCGACGGAAGCGTTTCACCGGAATCGGACCGAACTTCCCAACCCTTCGACGAATGTACGATGGATTTGGCTTTTGTTTTCATTCGTATGTTACATCCGGCAATTCTCTCCGCCAGTCGTTTTGTGAGCGTGTCCATCCCCTGTCGAAAGGAGAGAAAGAGACCGTATCTCGGTCCGCTCGCGTCCTCAGCTTTTCCGAAAGCACCGTTCTGAGCCGCTCGGGCGGCGCGAAGGCCGCGGATCACACTTCCATATTTCTGTTCCATTTCCAGGAAACGGGGGAAGGTGGCCATCAAACTCAATTCATAAGGATCCGCCGAGTAGATCCCCGCCACCATCGGCTGGGCGACCCGTTCCAAAGCTTCTCTTCCCAGGCGCCGGAGGACAAATGAGGCGAGCGACTCATCATCAATCGAACGCCGGGCGGGGAGAACGAGATCGAGTAGCAATCTCATTTTTCCGAATGGACTGATGACGGGTGAAAAGAGAAAAGGGCGGAACGAAATGGGAGCCAATAGGTAAAAGTCTTGCGGCATCTGAAGGAGTCGGCCGTTTCGGACGATAAAGCTTCTTCGATGATCGGGCTGCGTTCCGATCAGTTCCGATTCAAGGCCCAACTCCTTGGCTAGAGCTAAGCCCGCCGGCTTCACCGAAAGAAAACAGTCGGGGCCCTTTTCCAAGAGAAATCCGTCGCGACGGTCGGTCTGAATCACACCGCCGAGCCGATCGGAAGATTCGAGCAGCGTCAGGTCGAGAGAAACGGCGCGTTCGCGAGCCCTCGCCAGAAGGCGGTACGCCGAAGCGAGGCCCGCAATACCGCCGCCGATAATTGTGACACGAAGAACCGGTCTCATAAATGGATTCGTCGCGAGACCGAGCGAAAAGCCCGCGATCGAGGCCGCGGGGTCAAAATGCCCGGAAGCGTACTTGAATAGGTACGTTGAGGACATTTTGACCCGAGAACATAGAGCACGGGCTTTGCAGCCGGTCGCAGCAGAAAACATTTATGAGACCGGTTCATCATCGAGCCGAAGTCTCGTGAACGAAGTCAATCAGGAAGCGGACATTGTCCTCGGGAGTATTCGGAAGGATTCCATGCCCCAGATTGAAGATATGGCCGACGGTTCCGGCATTTTCGAGAACTTTCTTCGCTTCCTTTTGGATGACGTCGCGCGGGCAAAGCAGAACGGTGGGATCCAGGTTGCCTTGGACGGAAATATCCCCTAAACGTTTGCGGGCATCGGCGATGGAAATTCGGAAATCGACGCCGATGACGCTGCCTCCCGCTTCTTTCATCGCTTCCAGCAATAATCCGGATCCTGCTCCGAAGTGAATCGTGGGAAATTCGGAAGGGAGAGCGTCGAAGATCGTTTTGGAGTGGGGAAGCACGTAAGTGCGGTAATCCTCGGGACTCAACGATCCCACCCAACTGTCAAAAAGTTGTACAGTTTCGGCGCCGGCATCGATTTGAGCCTGCAGATATGATGCCGTTCCTCGAGCGATGTGCGAAAGGAGTCGATTCCACGTGTCGGGATCCGATCGCATCAGCGCTTTCGTCTTTGCGAAGTTCTTCGAGGAACCCCCCTCGATGATATAAGACGCGACGGTATAAGGCGCGCCTGCGAAGCCGATGACGGGAATATCGGGCCGGAGCTCCTTGCGAACGAGCCGAATTGCGTCCGGTACGAATTTAAGGGTTTCCTTCGGGTTGGGATCGCGCAGACGTTTGAGATCGGCGCTGTTTGAAAAGGGATTGTGAATGACCGGTCCGTCGCCCTGGCTGAATTCCAACTGAAACCCCATCGGTTCTGTGATTAACAGGATATCGGCGAAAATGATGGCGGCGTCGGCACCGATCTTGTTCACCGCCGTGACGGTGGCCTCACAAACCAGATCGGGACGCTTGCAGAGTTCCAGGAATCCCACGTTGGAGCGCAAATCGCGGTACTCCTTCATATACCGGCCGATCTGTCGCATGAGCCAAATGGGCGTGAATGATGTGCGTTCGCCGCGACAAGCTTTAAGAAACGTGGATTCCTTCACGGGCGTTACGCCTATCAGAAGAGTCGGGCATTTTCATCTGATATCGACGGGCGGGTTGTCGCTGCGAATTTTGTAAAATTTACCTGGATTTTTTTTGCGACTTGTTATATGCGGGAATGAAAGGGCGTACTTCGTGGGGACGAAGTACAAAGTGAAGGGGAGCTGAAGGGGGACATCCAAACAGCTCTGAAATAAGAAGGTCGCTGTCAGGCGCAACGGCCCGGGCACGGGTCCGTTCACTTTGCGGCGATTCTTCCGCCGTCCAAAAGACGGAAACGCTTGGAAAAAGGGGGGATCCATGCGAAGGGGGAGGATTGCGACCGCAATCGTCGCATCGGTGTGTCTGGGTCATTCGTTCGTTCTGGCGTCCGATTCCACAACATTTGAAAAATCGAGGAAGTTTTTCAGTGCTTCAAACAAACTCGCGGGCGGACGGGAGACCGCCTACGAGAGAGCGTTCGTGGCCACGGCCCGCTACCTTGCAAGTTTGCGGGACGCCTACGGGTTCCAAAGCGATGTCGATTTCGCGGCCGTCGAGAGTGTCGAAATCGCCGGGCACTTTTGTTTTACGCACGCTCAGACCTATCGATCGATCGCCGTCTTAGGGGCCGCTTCCAAGATCTGTTTCAACCCGTTGGGTGATATCGAGGAAACCGGGGCTACGCTGTGCAAATCGGACTGCCTCAGCCATTCCACGGCGACGCCGCTAACGGATGCCGATGTGGTGGCCATTGCGGTCCAGGAGATGCAGAAAGTTCTCGGCGACCGATTGGGAAACATCGTAGACGTTTCGAAAGCGGAGGCGATTTGGGTGGAGGATCCCCAATCGACGGATAAAAGAGGGATCACGTTGGCGTATGCCGTCGAGATGGGTACGGAAAATCCGAAAGGCCGCTATCGGGCCTACATCCATGGGGCTTCTCGGAAACTGATGACGTACGAGAAGCGAATTTGGGAGATCACCGGTTACGGGAATGCCTACTTAATCGATCCGAACACGTCCAAAGGGGTAACGCCCGTGGAACTGACCAATCTGATCCGTTTCGAGCGCCTGGAAAGTCCGACACATTCGATTGTGAACGAAGACGGGCCCAATGTGTCGAAATCCGACGGAAAATACTATTTCACCGAGATCGATGCTCAATTGGATGAGGTTCAAGCCTATTACGCTTTAGACTTAGCGGTCAGCGGTCTTAAGAAGCTCGGCTATAACCCATTCGGCCTCATTCCGGTCGTCGTGCACTACGGCGATCGATATGACAACGCGTTCTACGACGGTCAAATGATCGCCCTGGGAGACGGGAACGGGACGATCCTCGATCTCGCGCGCGACAACTCCGTGACGATTCATGAGTACGGCCACGCCGTGGTCGACCATCTGGCCCACATTAAAATGATGTGGGATATCGGGGACGGCGGAGCCATTCACGAGGGGTACGGGGACTACTTCGCGTGTGCGCTGTTGAACGTGCCGTTCTTGGGGCGGGGTGTATTTACGGACGGTTCTCCTCTCCGAAAGTGCAACACCGATCTCGCGTACTCAACGCATGAGAATCCCGATCCGCACGAGGCGGGAAAAGTGTGGTCGGGAGCGTTGTGGGAGTTTCGCGAGCAGATGGGGCGACCAAGGGGAGATGGGGCCGGCGTGGCGGATCGAATCGCTCTTCAGGCACTCGGTCGAATTCAGTCCACCGGCAGAATGGGGACGACGCTTCTGATCGATACGTATCGAGCCGTGCAAGCGGCCGACCGCGCGCTATACCGCGGGCGCCATTTGAAGACGCTCGAAGATATTTTTCGGAGACGAGGGTTCTTGGAATGAGAACTATTTAGCAGCGGCTTTGGAGGAAAGGATTTTGTAAATCCCGGTTCCGCAGGTGCCGCAGTTGCCTTTAACCGCGGGGCGACCGTTTTTCATCTGAACGGTCTGCGGGTTGCTGACCGTGCGCTTGGCTTTGCATTTGACGCAATATGCTTCCAGAGTCTCGTCCGCCATGTCCTCTCCTTGAGAAGTCGGCATTTAACCGGGGTTCGTTTGATTGGTCAACCTATTCGCTAATGGAAGTTTCGGCTCTTGAGAGAAAATGTTTTGGAGCCGTCGTCGAAACGAAGAGGCCAGGCGTCGGAGGCGAGAATGCTGACCGCGAGACCGTCGCGTTGAAGGGCTCCTTCGATCAAAAGAAACGAGTGATGAAGCGTGCCTCGAAGGCGCTGATAATTCTTCGGGTCGACGGCGACGTTTACAAAACCGGTTTCATCTTCCAGCGTCAGAAAAACCATTCCGTGCGCCGTAGGGGGGCTTTGCCGGACGATGACCCATCCACCGGCGCGGGCTTTTTTCCCCGGCGTTTCACGCGTTAATTGATCGGCCGGGATGGCGCCGTATCGCTCCAACTGCTCGCGTACCAAAGCGGCGGGGTGGGCGAAGACGGAGACGCCGACCGCCTCGTAATCGGTCAAAACTCTTTCGGGAGGTGACAAGACGGGAAAATGCACCCTCGGTTCGGGGAGAGGGCGGTCTCCGTCCAATTCGGTGTGGCTTAAGAAAAGCGCCTCGAGTTTCCAGAGCGCCTGGCGGCGATCCAGGCCGAATGAGGAAAAAGCGTCGGCGGCGGCCAAATAAAAGAGCTGGGTTCGGTTGAGACCGGTTCGAACGAAAAAATCCTCCAGCGATGCAAACGGACGCGCCGTTCTTTTTGATATGATTTGATTCGCCGTCGTTCGGCTGATCGCCCGTACCAAACGAAATCCCAAACGGAGCGCCGGATGCTCGAGCGCGCAGTCCCATCCGGAGGAAGAAATATCGACGGGGCGGATTTCATGGTGGTGCCGGCGGAGGTCCTCGATCAGGGAATGAGGAGCGTAAAATCCCATCGGCTGGGAGTTCAGCAGGGCGCAGGTGAACGCGACGGGATAGTAACATTTCAAATAAGCGGAGGCGTAAACCAGCAGCGCGAAAGAGGCCGAGTGGGATTCCGGAAATCCGAATTCGCCGAAACTTTCGATCTGCTTGAAGATCTCAAGCGCATCGGCGTGAGCAATGCCGTTTTTTTTCAAGCCGCCGATCAGCCGATCGGCCAGCGAGAGAATACTTTTCGATCGCGACGTCCGCCAAATGCCCATGGCCCGGCGGAGTTGATCGGCCTCGCCGGCGCTGAAACCGGCCACGGCGACCGCCATTTTCATGACCTGTTCC
Organism: Bdellovibrionota bacterium; assembly: GCA_035292885.1. NCBI lineage: Bacteria > Pseudomonadati > Bdellovibrionota > Bdellovibrionota bacterium. Next base: position 16,600 of record DATDPG010000037.1, read on the forward strand.
TGGAAGAGAGGGACGCCGCAGGTTTTGGCTAAGATCGATTCAAGCGCCGGATGGGCGTAGCGAATTTTTTCTTCTCCTCGCCGGCGGCGCAAGAAAGGATGCACCATCCCGCCTTGAATCGGGCCGGGGCGGACGATGGCGACTTCGATGACGAGGTCGGGAAAGGTTCTCGGCTGAAGGCGGGGGAGCATCCCCATCTGCGCGCGCGATTCAACTTGAAAAACCCCCACCGTATCGGCCTGACAAATCATTTCATAAACAACCGGATCTTCGGGTGGAATTGCAGAAAGCGATAATGAACGCTTATCTGAGTTGTTGATCGAGTCGAAACATTTACGGAGAGCGGTGAGCATGCCGAGGCCAAGAATGTCGACCTTGAGCATTCCGACTGCAGCCAGGTCGTTCTTGTCCCATTGAATGATCGTGCGGTTGGGCATGGCGGCATTCTCGATGGGGACGCTTTCGATAAGTGGATCTTTGGTGAGGACAAATCCCCCCACATGGGTTCCCAAGTGCCGCGGGAATCCCCCAATTTGTGTGACCAGCGAAAGAAGTTGCTTGGAAAACGTGGCAGAAGAATTCACTCCGCGGTCTTTCAAGAACTGTTCGTTGATTTCTCCGTAATCGCGCCGGTGATAGGACGTTGCCAGGTTATTGGCCCGCTCGTGAGAAAGGCCGAGCGCTTTCGAAACCTCCCGCAGGGCGGAGCGTTCCCGGTAGCAGATGACTTCCGCCACCATGCCGGCCCGGTCGCGGCCGTAGCGTTGAAAGATGTACTGAATCACCTCTTCGCGCCGTTCATGTTCGAAATCGACGTCGATGTCGGGAGGTTCTCCCCGTTCGGCCGAAAGAAAACGTTCGAAGAGGAGATTCATCCGGACGGGATCGATGGCGGTGATTCCCAAAACGTAGCAGACGGCGGAATTGGCCGCCGAGCCCCGTCCTTGGCAGAGGATCCCCCGCGATCTGGCGTACCGCACGATGTCCCAAATCGTCAGAAAGTAATCTTCGAAACGGAGTTCGCGGATCAGGCGGAGTTCGTGAGTCAGCTGCCGGCGGACGTCATCCGGAATGCCGGAGGCATAGGTCCGCTCTGCGCCTCCCCACGTCAGCTCGGAGAGAAATTCATGGGCGGTTTTTCCGGCGGGAAGAAATTCGTCGGGATAGACGTATCGGAGTTCATCGAGCGAAAAACAGCATTGCTCGGCCAGTTCGACCGAGCGGCGGAGAGCCTCGGGCCGGTCTGAAAAAAGAACGGCCATTTCACGAACGGATTTGAGGCGCCGTTCGGCGTTGGAAAAGAGAAGATGCCCCGCTTTCTCCACCGTCGTCCTGTGCCGGATCGCCGTCAGGACATCGTGAAGCGCTTGCCGGCCGGCGGCATGATAATGAACGTCGTTCGTCGCGACGATCGGGATGGAGAACTGTTTGGATTGTTCGATGGCTTCCACGGTTCGGCGAATATCCGAAGCTTCAAGGGTTCGATGGAGGGCAATGAAAAGCCGCGCGCCGAAAATCTCTTTAAGGTGTTCCAGAGTCGGAGCGTCGTACGGAGGAGGGGACAAGGCCAAAAGATCTCCGGAACGGGAGCGGAGATCTTCCCAGCGGAGAAAAGTCTCTCCTTTCGGTGCAGCTTGTTTGGTCGTCGAGATCAATCGGCAAAGATTGGCGTAGCCCTGGCGGGAAGTGACCAGGAGAACGATCGGTATTTTCAGTCCACGCGCGTTCAACGTCATTTCGGCGCCGACGATCAGAGGCAAGCCGCATTCTTTGGCGGCCGTATGCGCGCGAACGACGCCGTAGACACCGTCACGGTCGGTAACGGCCAGAGCCGAAAGCTCAAGTTCCCTGGCTCGCTGAACCAGTTCTTCCGGATGCGACGCTCCCTCCAAAAACGAGAAATTCGTCTTGCACCGCAGCTCTGCATATGCGGGCGTACCCATGTTTAAAATCCATTTTCCTTTGCAAAATGCATCTGATTTTCGTTAGGCCAAAAATCGGACGCACATCTGTTCAAGGAAGGAGTTTCCGTCCACGGATGTGGGTTCAAAGAACGAAGACGGGTGGCGCGGCGGGGGCACCCAGACCACGCGCAGGTACGAGCATGGTCTGGGGGATACCGCCGCGACCGGAGCCCGTCGTTCTTAATAAACAGAGAACGAGAGTATTTAATCAAAATACCCATGGAGGAAAAAGCGCTGGTCGGGGAGGTTTTGGAAAATCCATAGGCGCTGCCCCCCCTCGGCTTCCGCCACGAAATAATCGCGCGCGTAAGCGTCGCCGCTCCACCATTCGCCGGCCAATCTCTCCGGCCCGGCGAGTGAAAGCACGGCGTAACGCTCTTTTTTGGAGCGGAGGAAAAAAGAGTTCTCTCTTCGTTCCACTTCCAACGGTTCGGGCGGGGAGAGAAGCAACAAAGGGCGAAGCGGGAGTGTGGCGGGAGGCGGTGGAGGAGAACTGTTCTGTTCAGGCTGGAAAGGGACCGGGTTCCACGAAAATTCCGGACGATATCGTTCGCGCAGAGCCGCCGCCGAAATAACGTTGGGCCCGAGGCCGGCGACCAGTCGCCCCAGCAATTCGGCCAAGGATTCCTGTTGATCGGCGACATTGGCGTCAAACAGATGGAATTGAGTCGGACGCTTACGGATCGGCAGCGAAAGCTCGACGGCGAACGATACGATCGGCGCTTGAAGCGTCAGCCGTGAAAGCCGCTCGCGAACGATCTGGAGCAGGCCTTTGGAGCGCCGGAGCGGGCGGGAGAGCGGAACGGAAAGTTCCGTTTCCACGCAATCTTCCGTTTCAATATAGAGGACAAGCTCCAGCGCCGCGTTCAGATCTTTTTGAAGGCGTCGCTCCAATTTTTCCAACAATGTTTTGGCCACAAAGAGGATCGGCTCCAGAGAACCGACCGAGGATTCAAAACTGTGGGACTCCCGATACGTGACGGAAGGTTCAAAAGGGCGGAGGGGGAGTTCATCGATCCCCCTCGCTCGTCGATGGAGGTCAACTCCCAAAGGCCCGAAACGAGAGCCGATGGTGGAGGCCGGCAGCCGGGCGAAATCGCCGAGCGTACGAAGTCCCAAAAGGGTGAGAACCTGAATCGCGCGTGAGGCGGCGTCTGTTTCCGCGGGGGTTGGAGGCGAAAGCGGATTGACGAGAAATCGGAGAGATTCGATCGAAAGGGGCGAAAGGAGAGAAGCGATTTCTCCGGAAGGGGCCAGAATCGGTTTCATGGTTCGCGAACGTGCCAATGCCCCGGCTGCGGCGAGATTATCCGCCAGGCTTACGTGAGCCTGAATCTGTCGCTCCGAAAGCCAACGAGACAAACGGGAGAGAAGGTTGGATTCTCCGTCAAACAGGCGTGTGGAAGCGGTGACGTCGATATACACCAGATCCGGCGGGCGGATTCCGAGCCGCGGAGAAAAAGCGAGAAGCTTCTCCGCAAGCTCAGGAAGCGACGCGGGATCCGGTGATTTCGGGAAATAAATCGCCAGGATTCGTCTTTGCATCGAGGGAGACCTCCATTTCAAGTTTGGGAAGCATGCGCCGGCTTTTCAGGATCCGGAGATAGAGACGATCGCTTCGGGATCGTTCGACGTTGCATCGCAGGGCGAACGCGAAGTTTCCGGTTCCACGATGGGCGTGTCGGAGAAAGAGAACCGTGCTCCCGCTCCTTTCGGCTGCGAGTTGCAGTCTGCGGGTTTCGCGTTCGTTATAATAGGAGAAGTATGCGTTGAGGATGAGAGGAAAAAGCCCACTGCGCACGACCTGCTCGCTGGCCCAGCGGCAACGCTCTTCGCTTTCGGGGCGAAGCCACAAAATACGGCCCAGATCGATTCCCTCCCGGGCGAGAGCAGGGGGAAAGAAGCTCGCTCCTTTCGTGATCAACGCCACGGGGATTTTTTTCTGCGTCAGCGCGGCCACCGATTTGAACGCCAGGGAAGCTTTTCCCCCGCCTTCTTTTCCGCAAAGTTCGTTGA
>DATDPG010000038.1 GCA_035292885.1 Bdellovibrionota bacterium
GGCCGAGATTCGAGCGTTACGAGCTTGGCCACGATCCTGAGCCCAGGGTTTAATCCGCGAGCGGTCAGGGTCACAAATAAGTTGTCCGGGTCCTGCGGCAAGGCAGTCACCAAGCCTCTGGCCTCATGAATCCGTGCCTGCGAAAGGGTTTCATCGTCGGTGGCGTCGCCTTCGATATAAAGCACGGAACCGATTTTCTCGACTTGCTTGATCCTGTCTCGATCCCTTTCGATGATGACGAAAGGGATCCGCACCTTGAGAAACTCCTCGACGACGTGACGACCGGTTTCCCCGATACCGCAAAGGATAATGTGGTCTTTGAGCCTTTTAATCTCGGTCTCCATCTTTTTTCTCCCGATGATACCCGTGAGGGATCCTTCGACGACGAACGCAGTGCCGGCAGTTAATCCATAAGTTAACGCACCCACGCCCACCAAAATGAGAAAGATTGTAAAGACCCGGCCCGCAGGCGACAGTGGATGAGTCTCTCCATATCCCACGGTCGCTAGAGTAATAACCGTCATAAAAAGCGAATCGAAAAAGTTCCAGCCTTCGATCAGTTGGTAACCGATGACGCCTACTAGAAGAGCCAGTAGTATAACGAGAATTGCGAGGAGGAGCCTACGACCAGACGTTTCCATGAGACAGTCTTCTCATCTGATTGAAAGGAGCTTGGAATCACGCGGTATCGGCAATTCCATGTTAAGTTGCGACAGGGACTGCCTTTCGGCTTGCGAAGGCCCCACTCGAAACAACCATTGATCAAAGCGCACCGTGTCCACCTCTGTCCGTCTGCCAAAATAAATCGCAACCTCCACTTCCATAGGGCGGTATAAATCTTTCGGCGATAGCCTGCGATATTTCCCGAAAGAAAATTTATACATATCTGCTTTTTGCGCACCCCTTTGGATAAAAAACGACATGCGATCGACCGTATAGGTGGGGCCCCTTCGATCGAGGCGCAACTCGACATGAGGGAGCATTACCGCGGAAGACTTCGGCCGGCCCGTAAGCACGGGATGGGGCCCACTGACTGCGCCGTCCGTCAGTTCCCACCCATAACCGCTTAAGTAACCGTAGAGGTTTAGGAACATGAAAGGCAAGCGAGTACCGAGCATCTGAGCAAGCGGAGACATGGCTACGCGAATGATCTTTTGTGGGTCAATTTCGGGAACAACAGCGTTTTCTCGTGACGTCGCTTGGGGGAAATCCAGATCCTTCGTGTACCTCGCGCCCCTCTGAGGTCCCGACACAAAATCCACTCGTACTCGTTCCGTGCCTCCACCGTTTTCCTTTTCCGAGATCGTCCTTCCGAGTACAAACCGGCGCTCACTACTATCAGACGCTCTGACGAATCCACCCCTGGCAAACTCGATGCATTCGTCTTTCGCAGCGATTTGCTCACAGTTCATCTGTTTTCTTAGCTCCGCAAAAACCTCATCCCCATTTCTCGCAAGCGCATAGGGCGACAGCGATAGCAGTCCCGTGGTGGCCAACAATAACAGGCTTAAAGTTCGGATATTCACATAGATCTCCTAACGGACTGTATGTTGGTATTATATCGAAACGTTCACGGCAAGTCTTTATTCTTATGAATATTTCTCGCCACGATCATCCAGGTCACCCTTGAAAAATGTAGAAAATGTCTCATGATTACGAAGGCACCCTCCAAATCAATAGCCAACAACCGTTAAAAATAACGGTAAAAAACTGTTGACCAAACCACCATAAGTAGGGTATACGAAATTAATATGGCTTTCTACGTTATAGAGAAATGGTCATGGTGACACCCGTGGTTACACTAGTTTATTGTCTTTTCGTTCTCCTAATACCTCGATTAGCAGGGGCGCAGGACCTTGCACAGCAGATAGCGGCTGCAGCCGCTGCGGCTCCAGGGGCTGCGGCAGCTACACCCGCGGCGGAGGAGGATCCGGTTATAAAATGGTGGCGAGATCATGTTAAAGGAAGCTTTCGCTCCAAAACGTTTGCCTCCTTCCAGACCACTTTGGAGGAACAGAGAACCGTCCGACAAGAGGGCGTGTTGAGACTGGAAATAAACCAGGACTTAGGCGAAGGCTTCGGACTCTTTCTCGCTCCGCAGTGGAAGGCCGATAGCGGGAACTATGTCAAGGAACCCTGGATGAATTTTCGCGATAGCACCTTCCGCGACCCGTACTTTGGCTTCAACCAGGGCTATCTCAGGTACCGGGCTGAGAGTTTTGATGTGACCGTCGGCAAACAGATTTACTCCTGGGGAACAGCGGACGGCTACAACCCAACGGACTATCTGCTCAATCCGTGGGACTACCAGGACATTCCGGATCGTGAAAAGCTGGGCGTATTCTCCATATCCGCGAATTACTATCTCCCGAACACCTCCTTTCAGTTCATCGTCATTCCCCTTTTCACTCCTAGCCGTATTCCGATGGTCAACAACCGCTGGCTGGGAATTGGAAATCCGACGGTCGACCTTCTCGGCCCGTTCGCCAAATTGGCGCTTCCGTTCATCGACTTGATTATAAAAGACGGGAGAAAATTGCCACCTAAGCGGTTCGAGAACACGGAGGTCGCGTTCCGGGCGAAGACCTCGGCGATATCCGGCTGGGACCTCTCCCTGAGCTACTTTGACGGCTATGACAACTTGCCCGTTGTCTCCGTAGGGGGCCCTATCTGTGTTGTCGTGCCAACATTGGGCCCCGTCTGCGTTGGGCCGCCAAAAACGGTCTTCCCCCGCGTGCGCGCCATCGGCGGAGACTTCTCAACCACCTTTGGTAAACTGGAAGTTCACGGCGAGGCCGTTGCGAAGTTTTACGACGGCGGGCTGACTACGGACAGGATGCCTGTGGTTATTGGCGGAAGATACGTGTGGGACCAGAGCGATGTAGGGGGGCTAGGTCTCGAACAGATTCTTTTTGTCCTGGAGTATGGCCACGACTTCGACCTGCACAAGAGAGATAATCCTCTCACCAGAGATCTGAGTTTCTTTGTCCGTCCCATTCAGAGCACCATCATCAGCCGCCTCGGATTCAAGATTGACGACGCCAACGAATTCACGTTCTCGACAGCCGTCAACTTCTACGGCCCGAACAGCGGCTATCTTCAGCCAAAGTATTCTTACAAGTTTACGGACAATTTAAAGGCGGAAGTCGGCTTCGATGTCTTCTGGGGGGATTTCAGCATCAAGCCAGTGCTTATCCCACCTGGACTCAACAAGAAGTTGTCCTTCTGGGGCAAGTGGGACAGGAACGACCGGGGCTTCTTGAACCTGACCTATCTCTTTTAAGGACGGGTCCATCGGGGTTCGTTTTGTTGCAACCACAGCCAAACGGTCCCCAGATTTAGGCGCATCAGGGCCATTGGTGGCGGGAGCGCTTGTCCCGCGGCGCCGGTCACCTTTCGAAGCCGTGCGTGATTCGCGCACGCTCATCCTCTGCTTACCTCATAGACCCCATGACAACACCTTTTCAGCCATCGCTGTGAGTAGGAGACACTCATGAGAACGCAAATTTTCCGAACCGCAGTTTCGGCCCTTTTCGCCTGGGCCTTCTTCGCGTCGTCGGCCAGCGCTCAGACCGGAGTGGACGTCATGAAGAAGCAAAAAGAGCTGCTTAAAACCAAGGATGAGTACGAGATACAAAAAATGGTTTTGGTCAACGCGCAGGGGCAGAAAAAAGAACGTAAGATCGAGCGCTACACGAAAACCGACGCCAGTGATCTCAACAAAATCCTGATCCGATTTCTCAGCCCCAGGGATGTTGAGAATACTGCTCTGCTGACCTGGGAAAAACAAGGCGGCGATGACGACCAGTGGCTCAATCTACCGGCCGTCGGCAGGCCCAAAAGGATCGCCTCCAGCGGTAAGAAAAACCGCTTCATGGGAACGGATTTCTCCTATGAGGATTTAAGACCTGAAGCTCTTGACGCCTACACCTACAAACTGTTGGGCAGCGAGACCTGCGATGGTAAACCGTGCTTCGTAATCGAAGCGGTGCCTAGAACCGAAAAGGAACAACAGGACAGTGGCTATAGCAGAAGGAAGTTCTGGATCCTCAAGGACAACTACTACTCGGTCAAGCGGGAATTTTACGATCCTGCGGGCACGCTTGAGAAGATCGAGCGCTCCACGGCTCTCAAATCCGTGG
>DATDPG010000039.1 GCA_035292885.1 Bdellovibrionota bacterium
GATCGTGATCGACGAAGTTATTGGAATGTGGATCACCTTGTGCGGAATTCCGGTGACGATCGCTTGGTATGCCGCCGGATTTTTTCTCTTTCGCCTTCTCGATATTTGGAAACCTTTTCCCGCCAATTACATCGATCGTGAATGGCCCGGCGCACGGGGTGTCGTTTTCGATGACGTTGCGGCCGGTCTGATGGGCGCTCTCCTTCTGTATCTGGCCCGGATCGCATGGCCCTATCTCGGAGCGACGGCGTCGTGATTGTCGAACTCCTCACGCTGGGGGACGAACTCCTGGACGGCCGCCGGATCGACACGAACACGGCCTGGCTGGGACGACGATTCACGTCGCTGGGAGTGCCCCCGCGATTTCGCCAGACGACTTCGGATCGCACGGAGGACATTGCCGAAGCATTTCGCCTGGCCCTCGCCCGGTCCGATTTCGTCGTTTCCACCGGGGGACTTGGCCCGACGGCCGATGACGTGACGTTCGAAGCGCTGGCCCGGGCCTTGGGGCGCGAACTTGAGTTTCATCCGGACATTTTCGCCGAAATCGAAAAGCGGTTTGAGGAACGGGGCCTTCGCTGTACCGATTCGAATCGCCGGCAGGCGATGCTCCCGGCCGGGACGAGCCCGATTCCGAACGAGTGGGGAACCGCCCCCGGCTGCGCGGCGGAGATCGAAGGAAAATCGCTGTTTTGTCTTCCGGGAGTTCCGCTTGAAATGGAAAAGCTGTTCGAGCGAACGGTATTTCCCGCATTGGAACAAAAGCTCGGCACGTCCGGCCGCCGCGTGGAACGGATCTACAAGATTTTCGGCCTGCCCGAGTCGCATGTCGAGGAACGGGTCGATCGATGCCGATTCGGCAATGCGGGGGAAGGAAAAATTCGAGTGGCGTACACGGCGTCGTTTCCCGAGATCCATGTGACGCTTTCCATTCTGGGGGACAACGAGCGAAAAACACAGGAGCTGCTCCTGTCGGCCGATTACGCCGTTCGAAAGGAGCTGGGTGAATATCTCTTTGCCACCGGAGTCGAGACATTGGAAGAGCGTATCGTTGAAGAATTTCTAAGACGAAATTTACGTTTGAGCGTCGCCGAATCATTCACCGGGGGGGAGATCGCCAGCCGGATTGTGAATGTCGCCGGTTGTTCGATGATGTTCGAACGGGGTTACGTGACGTACAGCAACACATCGAAGAGCGAACTGTTGGGGGTCACCGCGGAAACCTTGGAACGGCTCGGCTCGGTGTCCGACCGCTGCGCGCGGGAAATGGCGGTTGGGGCAAGATCCCGCAGTCAGGCGGATTGGGCGGTAGCGACCACGGGAATTGCGGGCCCCGAAGGGGGGAGCGCGGAAAAACCGGTTGGGCTCGCTTACATCGCCTGGGTCGGACCCGAGATCGAGCAGGTGCAGAGATATCAGTTTCGCGGGGATCGAAATCACAATAGAATGCTTGCCGTTTACGAGGCGCTCACCGGCCTGATACGCCTCGCGGCGAGTTCCGAACAACCCAAAACCAGGCCGTCGAAGTAAAGGAGTAATCATGTCGTTGGATGTAAACCGGGAGAAAGCGATCGACTTGGCTGTCGCCAGCATCGAAAAGCAATTTGGAAAAGGCTCGATCATGCGTTTGGGCGAGGAAATCGCCCAAGTGAAAGATGTCGGCGTCATTCCGACCGGATCTCCCAGTCTGGATATCGCGTTGGGTGTGGGAGGGATTCCGCGAGGACGGGTCGTCGAGATTTTCGGCCCCGAATCGAGCGGAAAGACCACACTGACCCTGCACGTCATCGCGCAAGCGCAAAAACGGGGCGGAGTCGCGGCGTTTATCGACGCCGAACATGCGCTGGATGTCACGTACGCGCGGAAATTGGGGGTCCGGACGGACGATCTTCTGATTTCCCAGCCGGACAACGGCGAGCAGGCGCTGGAAATCGCCGAGGTGCTCGTGCGTTCGGGGGCGATCGACGTCGTCGTCGTGGATTCCGTGGCCGCGCTTACGCCGCGGGCCGAGATTGAAGGCGAAATGGGCGACGCTCATATGGGCTTGCAGGCGCGGCTCATGTCTCAGGCTCTTCGCAAGTTAACGGCGAGCATCGCCCGATCGAAAACCTCGGTGATCTTTATCAACCAGATCCGGATGAAAATCGGCGTCATGTTCGGAAATCCCGAAACAACCACGGGCGGCAATGCGCTCAAATTTTACTCTTCCGTCCGCCTCGACATTCGCCGAATCGGAGCCATCAAAAGCGGCGAAGATGTCGTCGGTTCGAGGACCGTCGTGAAGGTTGTGAAGAACAAAGTGGCGGCGCCTTTTAAAAAAGTGGAGTTCGACATTCTGTACGGGGAGGGGATTTCCCGCTCCGGAGACCTTCTGGACGCGGCCGCTGAACGGGGGATCGTAGAAAAGACCGGAACTTGGTACACTTACAAGACCGAGCGGCTCGGGCAGGGGAGGGACAACGCGAGGGATTTCCTGAAGGGTCAGCCCGAATTGTTGAATCAGATCGAAGTGGAACTGTACGCGGCGGCGGGTATTCCCATGCCATCCGCGACCCGAGAGAAAGGTCCGACGGAAAGTCCGGAGAGCGCGGAAGAAAAAGCCAAGAAAGGGAACGGAAAAGGCAAAAAATAGATGGAACTCAACGACCTGCTGAAAATAGCGATGAAGGGGAACGCCTCCGACATCCACTTGAAAGCAGGGCTTCCGCCGATGTTCCGCATCGACGGCGCCCTGGTCCCTCTCAAAGACGCGCGGCGTTTTTCTCCCGAGGAGGTGGCGAAGATCGCTTTCTCGATCATGAACAACTTCCAGCGGGAGAAATTCAAGGAGTACAACGAGATCGACATGGCCTACGGCGTTCCCGGTCTGGGCCGATTCCGCGTAAACGTTTTCCAGCAGCGCGGGACCGTAGGGCTGGTGTTCCGCGTAATTCCGTTCAAAATTTCGTCACTCGAAGAACTCAATCTCCCCAAGGTCATTGAAAAAGTCGCCATGGAGCGGAGGGGTTTGGTTCTCGTGACCGGGACGACCGGCTCCGGAAAATCGACCACGCTCGCCGCGATGATCGACTTCGTAAACGCAAGACGAACGGCGCACATCATTACGATCGAAGATCCGATTGAGTTTTTGATCCGCGACAAGCGCTGCATCATCAACCAGCGGGAGGTCGGTGTAGACACGATTTCGTTCAATCAGGCGCTCCGCTCGGCGCTGCGCCAAGATCCCGACGTGATTCTGGTCGGCGAAATGCGAGATCTGGAAACGATCGAGACGGCGCTCACGGCGGCGGAGACCGGCCATTTGGTCATGTCGACGGTTCACACGATCGACGCCGGAGAAACGGTCACACGTATTGTGGCGGCGTTTCCGCCGTACCAGCAAAAGCAGGTGCGGCTCCAGTTGGCTTCCGTCGTACGAGGGATTGTTTCTCAGCGGTTGGTTCCGCGGATCGACGGCAAGGGGCGCGTGCCCGCCTGCGAAATTCTCGTGACCACGGCCCGTGTGCGTGAACTGATCGAAAACGAGGAACGGACCAAAGAGCTTCACGAAGCGATCACGCAGGGATTTACGTCGTACGGCATGCAAACGTTCGATCAATCGCTCATGTCGCTTCTCAATCAAAAGCTGATCAGTTACGAGGAAGCGCTCCGCCAGTCGAGCAACCCGGACGACTTCGCTCTGCGTGTGAAGGGAATTTCGTCCACGTCCGACACGTCGTGGGATGATTTTGAGAAGTCGAAAGTCGGCGGGGGCGGCGGCGAAGACACCGGCGGAATGAAAATCGAAAGATTTTGAATACCGGGGACGCGGCTAATTCTTGACGTGCTCGTAGACTGCGAATTCCCACGCCAATGTCGATCCGCAGAAAACCTGAATCGTGAATGATCCGTAGCGTTCGGCAGCGTCACCCTGAACTACGGACGGCTGGGTGCAGCATGGCAGATGTCGAGTGCTGTTTGACAACCACCATGGGAAAGGAGACCACGTGCACGTCGATGGGGTCGAGCAACCGTACCGTTTCCAATCCGCCAAACGACTCCGAAAGGAGTTCGAAAGATGGGTCCGAAAATTAGGAGGGGTGTTATGACGCCAAAACGATTCAAGATCCTCATTCAGTCGCCAGCGGACACCATGGATGAGTTCGAGCGTTCGTGGAAGCTCGTGTCGAAGCGCCAGTCAAAAGGCACGTCCGAAATGATTCTCTGCTTTAAGGACCTGTCCCTCGTCTCGAGAGTGCTGAGCAGGGAGCGTTTACGGATCATTCAAGCGATACGTAAGTGGAAGCCCGCCTCCATTAACCAACTGGCGAAGTTTCTCCGGCGGGAGCAAGCGAATGTTTATCGAGACGTTCAATATCTTTCAAAACTGGGAATTCTAGAACTTCAGCGCCGGCAATCGAAGGGAGGCCGAAGAAGCTCATTACGACCCGTGTTCGGTTGGCAAGGGTTTGAGATTGCGGTTGCTTAGTTCCCATTCACGTTTGTTGTAATAGCTTGGGTGGGGAGATTTGCCGGTGGAAGGCCTCAATTTCTGTAAACAATTGGTCACGATCGGCTCCCAACGTCAGAATATGGATTGAGCGTTCGAGTCGAACGACGCGATGGAGCGGATGAACGAGCCGCCTCGACAAAAAGGCGATGGATCGCGGGTCCACCGTTTGATCAGCAGCGGAAAACGCAAGGAAACTGGGTATCGAGCGGATCGTAGGCATAGCAAGAGTTCGGCGTCGAGCCTTGCCGAATTCGGCCAGGGCCTTTGTCGAATGGCGATTGTACGTTAGTTGATCCGGATGAAGCGGCGGGTCTCTTGGAAGCGTCGGAATCAGTCGGGACAAAAACGGGATTCGAAAGAGCGAAACGACGAAGCGTTCGAGCGGATCGATCAGAATAATGGGGGGCGCCAAGAGAACGAGTGACGAGGTCGCCAATTCGTGCATCCGTGCAAGCTCGAGGCAGAGAAGCGCCCCCATCGAGAGTCCGACCAAGTGAACCCGTTCAAATGCATTCTTGAGTTTTTGAAATTCGGCGTCGGATGCTCCGATCCAATCGGCATACGTGTGTCGGGAGAAATCTTCAATCGTTGTTCCGTGGCCGGGGAGCAGCGGCGCGTCTACCTGCCAGCCGAAAGTTTCCGAAATGCGTTCGCCCAGAGGACGCATTTCAGCCGGCGTTCCAGTGAATCCATGGAGCAGAAGCACGGCCTGCGAAGTGCCGTTCATGACAAACGGCATCGCCCGGGGATCGCGTTCGCAAAGGGGAATCATTGGCGTCGACATTCGTCCTGTTATATTACGCACTCCTCAACTCACGGCCATGAAGAAGGATCCTAAAATCATACTCATCGTGATCGACGGCTGGGGAATACGTCGTGAGACGAAAGCGAATGCGATCGCCCAAGCGCTTACGCCGAACTACAGCCGCTATCTCGGCCAATATCCCAACGGGCAATTGACGGCTTCCGGCCTCGCCGTAGGTTTGCCGGAGGGGATTATGGGCAATTCCGAGGTCGGTCACATGAACATCGGCAGCGGCCGGCGCGTGGTTCAGGATCAGGTTCGGATTCACGACGCCATCGACAGCGGAGAGTTCTTCAAGAACGCTGTTTTGAAGAAAGCCATGGCCGTCGCCCGAGAAGGGGAGGGGGCGCTTCATCTTTTGGGCCTGGTTTCTCAGGGGAACGTTCATAGTGCCGAACGCCACTATCTTTCGTTGATTGAAATGGCTCGGAAGGAGAAGGTTCCGGGGGACCGCATTTTTGCGCACGCGATACTGGACGGGCGAGACACGCCTCCCAAGAGCGCCCAGCCTTTCTTAAAAACGCTCGAAGAGAGCGTCACGAAATCAGGGGGCAAAATTGCGACGGTGTCGGGGCGTTTTTACACGATGGACCGGGACAAGCGGTGGGAGCGGATCGACCTTGGATACAAAGCTTTGGTGCATGGAGAGGGACACCGTGCAAGAAACCCACAGGCGGCGCTGTCGGAGGCGTACGAAAGGGGAGAAACCGACGAATTTGTACTTCCAACCGTGGTCGCGGATGCCCAAGGAAAAGCCGTCGGGCGGATCTCCAGCGGGGATTCGGTCGTCTGTTTTAATTTCCGTCCGGATCGGATGCGCCAAATTGTGCGTGCGCTGACCAACAACGACGCTCCGGTGCCGTCCTTGAAGAAAGATTTAAAAGTGTCCGTGACAACGTTCACACAATACGACCGGACCTTCGATTACCCGGTCGTGTTCTTGCCGCAGGATCTCACGATGGTTGCCGGCGAAGTTTTTTCCAAGAACGGGCTGCGCCAATTCCGAACGGCTGAAACCGAAAAATATGCACATGTGACGTATTTCTTCAACGGAGGGAGAGAAGATCCGTTTCCGCTCGAAGATCGACGGATGATTCCTTCGCCGAAGGTTCGAACGTACGATCTTCAGCCGGAGATGAGTTCGACCGCCGTCAAGGAAACCATGGTGGAACGGACCAAGAGTGAGGATTACTCTTTTCTCGTGGCGAACTTTGCCAACCCCGACATGGTCGGTCACACGGGAAACTTCGACGCCGCGGTGGCCGCCGTGGAGGCGACGGATCGCTGCTTGGGCGAGATCGTCGACGTGGGATTGCAGAAGGAATACGACATATTTATTACGGCGGATCACGGAAACGTCGAGATGATGCAAGATCCGTTGACCGGCGCGCCCCACACGGCGCACACGACGAACCCGGTCCCCTTGATCTGCATTGGTCAGGAGACCAAGAAGTATCGTATTCATCCGAACGGCGCGTTGTGTGACGTTATTCCGACGATCTTGTCGGTGGCGCGGCTCGAACAACCGCCTCAGATGACGGGAAAAAGCTTGCTCTATCGTTCATGAGGGCGGCGCGGGAGCGTCCGAGAGCCGCTGAATCTTCGTCTTCTCCCGCAGCGCGGAGGTCCAGGACCGTTCCCGTGCCCGTCCCGCCTCGCCCAGAGCGTTTTTCTGAAGCTCGGGTTTGGTTTCTTCGAATTTCGCCCAATCGGGCGCGACGTGATTCTTGAGAGCGAGAATATAAATCTTCTCTCCACTGGGCACCGGCTCGGAAATAAACGGATCGGCCGGTGTTCGCGTGAATGCCTCCATCATGGCCGTAGCGCTGGTTCCGACTTTCGGTATGCGGTTCGATGAAGCGCGGGTGAATTCGCCCGTTTCAGACACCGTGAGCTTTTCGCTCTTCGCGAGGAGATCGATCGGCTTTTTCGCCGCTCGCCATTTCGCAAGAAGTTCCGTCGCATATTTCTTCGCCAATTCGGACTTCTTTTCCCTCAGAAGGTCGTCCTGAACCCGCCCGCGAACCGTCTGAAATTCGGGGGCGACGGAGGCCCGGAAACCGGCCACGCGAATCAGATACGTGTTCGGGGAGAGGAAACCCCGCACCGGCCCGTGGATGGCCCCCTCGGAAAGAGCGGCCGTGGCCCTCAGCAGTTGCGCGCCGTCGGGAATGCCTGGAATGGTTCCGCCGGCCGGAAGCCATTCGGTTTTGATGTAATGAACCGTGGGATCCGATGCGAGCCCTTGAAACGATTTCTGGGATTCGCCCTTCTCCTTCAATTTTTCCAAGGTGGTTTTCGCTTTATTGATCTGATCGTCTTCGGCCTTGGGGGACGACACCGATTCCGATACGCCGATCCATAAGATCTCGAGCATTCGATTTTCGGGCTCCTGATAACTGGATCGATGACCTTCGAAATAGGCTTTCGATTCATCCTCGGACGGTGTCTCAATCTGAGCGGCCTTGGCTCCCAGCGTTTTGGAATCGATTTCGACGGCGGCCAAATTCACTTTTTCATTCTTGGACGCGTATTCGAGGCGCAGCTCATAGTCCGTGACCGAAGCGGTGTTTTCAAAAATGCGATCGAAATCCTGAACGACGAGCGCTCGCGCCTGTTCTTCTTCGTATTCAGCGGGAGTCTTCCCCAACCGGTAGGCCAATACCTTTTTGTAGAGTTCGAAATCAAACGAACCGCCCTCTCCCGAGAATTGTTTTTCAATCGCCTCGCGAACCCCTTCGGCGGAGGCCACGAGTCCCAGTTTTTGGGCTGCCGTCGATTTCACATGTTCGTCGATCATCGCCGAGAGGACGTTGCCGCGTAGCGCGAGAAGCATGTCGGGCGTGACGTTTCCCTTAAGGAGCCCCATGCGCTCATACGCGTTGACCAAATTCTTGGTTCGGGATTCAAGATCTCTCGACGTGATGGCCGTGCCGTCCACAACAGCGGCGGTGTTCGCGGGATTGCATCCTTGCCCCGCCTGCCAGCCGTAAAAAGAAACAAACGAAAGAATCAAAGCGACCATCAACGCCTTGATCGTCCAGGAGCTGACCGAGGAACGCATCGTTTTCAACATAGGACTTGATACAAAATCGGATTTGTCCTTAAAAATCAACGATCTTGTGGACCTAGAGACCGTTTGATACAAAATAGTGTACGTGATCTTCGATTCGCTTCTCGGCTATTTCTCCAATGACCTTGCCATTGACCTTGGGACGGCCAACACCCTCGTCTACGTCAAAGGAAAGGGGATCGTTTCCAACGAGCCGTCGGTCGTGGCTGTGGCCAAGGACGGCCGGAATGCGCGGCGCGTCGTAGCGGTCGGCAGGGAAGCCAAGGAGATGCTGGGAAGGACTCCCGGTTCGATCGTGGCGGTCCGTCCCATGAAGGACGGCGTGATCGCCGACTTTGAAATCACCGGGGAGATGCTCCGGTATTTTATCGCGAAAGCGCACAATCGCCGCTCCTTGGTTCGGCCCCGGATCGTCATCTGCATTCCGTTCGGAATCACCGAGGTGGAAAAGCGGGCCGTTCGCGAGTCGGCGTACGCGGCCCGGGCGCGGGAGGTCTATCTCATTGAAGAGCCGATGGCCGCCGCCATCGGAGCCGGATTGCCGATCACCGAACCCTCCGGAAACATGATTGTCGATATCGGCGGAGGCACGACCGAGGTCGCCGTAATCTCCCTGGCCGGGATCGTCTTTTCGAAATCCGTTCGAGTCGCCGGAGACAAGATGGACGAGGCGATCCTCAATTATATGAAGCGAAAATACAATCTCATGATCGGCGAGCGCACGGCCGAGGCGATCAAGATCGCCATCGGCTCCGCCTATCCTCTGGCGCAAGAGATGAAGGTCGACGTCAAGGGGCGCGATATGGTCGCTGGAGTGCCGAAGACGATCGAGATCACGTCGGAGGAGGCGCGGGAAGCGATGCAAGAGCCGACCCGGATGATCGTAGAAGCCGTCAAAATCGCCCTGGAACGGACGCCTCCGGAACTCGCCGCCGATATCGTCGACAAAGGAATCGTTTTGGCGGGCGGCGGGGCGTTGCTTCGAAATTTAGATGTTCTCATTCGCGAAGAGACCGGCTTACCTGTGATGATCGCCGAAGATCCTCTTTGCGCCGTCGTTCTCGGGTCGGGAAGGGTTTTGGATCAAGAAGCGCTTTTGCGGCGCGTGACCGTCCAGTGAAGTGAAAAGAATTCTAAAGCCTGTGGGAGCCGCGTTTCTGGTTCTCTATCTGTTGATTCAGCTCATCTCGCTCAATCTTCGGCAAAAAACGATCCTTCGGCCTTCGGAAAAAATAATCGTATGGCTGGCCAAGCCGTCCCAGGATTTGGTCGGCGGGTGTCTCGATTGGGCCGGCGGGATTTGGGAAAACTACATCGCACTTGTGGATACGTCGAAATTGAACGAGGAATTGAAAAAGGAGCGGGACGGCCTGCGTCGTGAAATCACCGAGCTTCAAGAGGTTCGGATCGAGAATCAGCGGCTTCGGCAATTACTGGACATGGGCGCTCACGGGTCCTTGAAGCTGTTGGCGGCCGAAGTTATTGCCTCCGGGGCCTCCCCTTACGAGCGAGTCATCCGCGTCGACCGCGGAAAAGACGACGGCGTACTGCAGGGAATGGCGGTTCTGCATGCTCGGGGCGTGGTCGGCCAGATTCTCACCGTCTTGGAGAACCATTCCGACGTTCTTCTTCTGACCGATGCCGCCAGTGCCGTGGACGTCGTCGTTCAACGTTCCCGGGCCCGCGGAATTCTTCGGGGCAGCCGCCCGGACGAACTCCATTTCGAATATTTGCCCAAAGCAGAGGATGTTCAGGCGGGAGATGAGGTGATTACGTCGGGGCTCGACGGCGTCTATCCACAGGGCGTAACGATCGGGACCGTCACACGAGTGGACCCCGCCGGAGAAGGTCTTTTTCTTTCCGCTTCCGTCCGGCCCTATGTCGATTTTCGTCGCGTGGAAGAGGTGATGATCGTGGTGGGAGGGAAGAAATGAAGAGCGTTTTAGGAATGCTCTTTTTTCTTTTCGTAGGTTTTGTTCTACAAACCACGGCCCTGCCGCATTTCTTTTTGATGCTCGCCAAGAGCACCGGCCTTTCTTTTTTGGGCGGGCATACGATTCACCTCTCGCTTCTGCTGCTCTTGCACCTGTCTTTTTCACGGGACTTTTCCGGTTCGCTGAGTTGGGGTGTGACCGTCGGGGTCATGGCTACTTGGTTCGGTTTGGCCTGGCCCGGAGCCACGCTGGCGAGCTTCTTTTTGATGTCTGTTTTCGGTTTCCTGCTCAGTCGGCGAATCGTCTTGGAAGGATCCGTCGGAGGTTTTCTCTTAACCGCGGGACTGGTGTTTTTTTACGGAGTTTTTCACACGTGGGCGCTCAAAATCTTTCATCACGTGTCGGTTCCCCTGGCGACGCAGGGGCTCACGATTTTGATTCAGACGGTATTGGATAGTTTGGCCGCCCCCATTTTGTATTGGATGCTGGCGGCCTTTGATCGGCGGGCGATGGGAGAGGATCATCGAACTGGAACCAGTATTTTGCTTCCGACGGCGGGATGGTGACGATGTTTTCCGTCGGAGAACGAAGGTCACAGGAGGATTTTCGCTCCCGTTTCTTGGGTATGACCACATTGGTGGTATTCGCCTTCGGACTGTTGCTCGCTCGCCTCTGGTACCTGCAGATCTTTCAGGGCAGGAAGCTGCGGGAATTCTCCGAGAAGAACCGGATCACGATCAAACAGATTCCGGCGATGCGCGGACGAATTTTGGACCGGAACGGAAACATCATTGCCGACAGCCGCCCATCTTTCGATCTCTTGGTGATCCCTTCTCAGGCCGAAGGATCGCTCTGGGCGACGCTGACGAAAGTCGGGAATCTTTTGCATCTCAGTGCGGGAGAACTGGAGGCGGCCTATAACAAGGCCGAAGCGGGCTCGCCGTACGATCCGACGGTGATCAAGCGCGACATGACACGGGATCAATTGGCGCTCATTATGGTGCGCCAGTATTCGATCCCCGGAATTGATGTCATCTATTCCCCCGCCCGGTCCTATCCCTTCGGAACCCACGGAAGCCACCTTCTGGGCTATTTGGGAGAAATCAACAAGCAGGAACTAAAACAGATTCGGGATCGGAGTGACACCACCTACAACCTTGGAGACGTGTGGGGCATATCCGGCGTGGAGAAGACTTATGAGTTCGCTTTGCGGGGGGAAAACGGCGCCCGTCCTTTCGTGGAAGATGCGTCCGGTCGGGAGTTGGGAGAGGAAGTTTCCTCCGACCTGCTCCCCGGATTCCAGCCGCGTAAGCCGGTGGCGGGAAAGGACCTGCTGCTTTCCATCGACTCCAAAGTGCAGGAGGCGGCCGAGGCGGCTTTTACGCTCAATGCCGGCGCCGTGGTGGCGATCAATCCCAAGAACGGAGATGTACTCGCGTTGGTGAGTCGCCCGGAATATGCGCCGGAACAATTCGTGAGGGGAGTCTCGAGTGAATATTGGCAAAAGCTGACGCAAGATCCACTCAACCCCCTCTACGATCGGGCGCTCCGTGGGCTTTATCCTCCCGGTTCCACGTTCAAAATCATCACCGCCGCGGCCGCGCTCGAGGAAAATGTGATCGCCGAAAGCGACACGGTGTTCTGTCCTGGGCATTACAAGCTTGGGCGGGAAACGAAACGATGCTGGAAGAAGGGAGGCCACGGGTCGGTCAATTTTCACCGTGCCTTGGTGGAGTCGTGCGACGTTTATTTTTATGAGATGGGAAGGCGTCTGGGGATCGACCGGCTCGCCAAATATGCCATGGGATTTGGAATGGGAACGGAAACCGGAATCGGAATCAATCGAGAGGAAGGCGGACTCGTTCCCACGGAAAAATGGAAGCAGCGAGTGTACAAACAGCCGTGGGTCGGGGGAGAAACGCTCTCGGTGGCGATCGGACAGGGTGCCCTTCAAGTCACGCCGCTTCAGCTCGCGGCGGCCGTAGCGGCCGTCGTGAACGGCGGTACGCTCTATCGGCCACGAATCGCCATTCGAGCGCAGAGGAGAAACGGCCTGGATGCGCAACCGTTTCCCACGTTTGAACGAGGGAAGATGATCCTTACCGACGCGCATCGACAGGCGATTCTTCGAGGCTTGGGAGGTGTTGTGAACGAGATCGGGGGGACGGCGTACTGGCACGCGCGCTCGGACGTCGTTGCGATCGGCGGAAAGACCGGCACGGCACAGGTCGTGGGTCGGCGCTCCGGGATTAAGATCGACGATCACGCCTGGTTTGTGGCGTTCGCTCCGGTGGAAGATCCCCAGATCGTGGTGTCGGTGATCGTCGAAAACGGCGGGCATGGGGGAACCGTGGCTGCGCCGATCGCGAAGAAAGTGATCGAGGCGTATCTCGGGGGAACCAGTTGAGGCGTTTTTTCGACACGAAACTGATCGATCACTTCGATTGGGCCCTCTTTAGCTGTGTGGCGGCGATTCTTTTCTTGAGCTTACTCAATCTTTACAGTGCAACATTCGATCTGCCGGCCGCGCGGTTCTTTCGATCTCAACTCGTTTGGATTTCCATCGGGACGGCCGTTGCGACCTTCGTTCTCTTTTTCGATTACCGATTGCTCGAACGTCTTTCCCTTCCGATTTATTGTCTCAGCGTCTTATTGGTGGCGTTGGTTCTATTCACCGGCCGCAGTGTGCTGGGCGCCCAGCGCTGGCTTCAGATCGGCCCGCTTTCACTCCAACCGTCCGAGCTCGCGAAGATCGGGATTGTCATCGGCTTGGCTCGGTACTTCCATACCTGGAGAGGGTCCCGGGCGCTGTCGCTTGCCGGGCTCTTTTGGCCCGGTCTGATGACGGCCGTTCCGGTTCTCTTGATTCTCAAACAGCCCGACCTGGGAACGGCGATTATCGTTTTTTCCATCTCCGCGGCGATGATCCTCTTCGTCGGCGTTCGAAACCGTGTTTTGGCGCTCGCGGTTGTGGCGGCTTTGATTGCGATACCGTTTGCGTGGAGATATGCCCTTCGTCCGTATCAAAAATCCC
>DATDPG010000040.1 GCA_035292885.1 Bdellovibrionota bacterium
CATTCGACGTGATGCGAACCTCTTTTTTGGCCGTCCCAAACTTGAGTCGTTAGTCCGCTCTTGTTAGAGTCACCTTCCTTTATGACCCCGCAGGTACGTCTCACATTTTTTATCGCACTGGCGCTTTCTTTGGGAGGTTGCGCGCCGGACCGTTGGAGGGCCAAAACCGTGGAATCAGCATCGGGAGAAAAGTCTCAGATCTTTGCCGTCAACAACGTGCCCTTCGGAAACGGCATGAACGTCGAAAAATACCGGCTTTCAAATGGTTTGAAGGTCATCGTGGTGGAGGACCCGTCCGCGCCGGTGTTTGCTTACCACACCTGGTTTAACGTCGGCTCTCGGAATGAACGGGAAGGAATCACGGGGATCGCCCATCTCTTTGAGCATCTGATGTTCAAAGAGACGAAAAATATTAAGGAGGGCGAATTCGACAGAATCCTCGAGGAGCAGGGAGGAAAGGTGAACGCGGCCACGTACGTGGACTGGACGTTTTACCGGGAGAGCCTGCCAAGACATGCCTTCGACCTGATTCCCAAATTAGAAGCCGAACGGATGCAGAACATGATTCTCAACGATCATCAGGTCAATTCCGAACGGGAAGTGGTCGCCAATGAACGCCGTTTCCGCACCGACAACTCCCCTTCCGGCGCGATGTACGAGGAACTTTACAAGCTCGCATACACGAAGCATCCGTATTCCTGGCCGGTCATCGGTTGGATGAAGGACATCGAAGCCATTTCGACGAAGGATTGCCTGGAGTTTCATAAGACATATTATTCCCCCAACAATGCCACCGTCGTCGTCGTGGGGGACGTGGATACCCAGAAGGCGCTCAAACTAATCAACGAACATTACGGACCGATTCCACCCTCCACGATTCCCCCGGAAAATCTTCCGGTCGAACCGCCGCAAACAAAAGAAAAGAGATTGGCCCTTGAAAAACCGGTCCCGGCGGACAAATTGTTGATCGCGTTCCATACCCCAAACGCCCTCCATCCGGATTATCCGGTCTTGGAAGTCGCCCAGGCCATTCTGTTCAACGGCCGCAGTTCCCGGCTCTTCCGAAAACTCGTGAGTGATACTCAGATCGCCGGCGGGGCGGGAGGATGGGTGAATCAGGTGAAGGACCCCGGTCTCTACGTCATCGACGTCACGATGCAGCCAAAGCGAACCGCGGCAGAGGCGGAAAAGGTGGTCTACGCCGAGTTGAAACGTCTCGCAGCTGAAGAAGTTCCCCAGAAAGAGCTCGATAAAGCGGTCAATCGCCTCGAGACTTCCTTCTGGCAAAACCTGAGAACGGCCGACACCAAGGCACAGGCGCTCGGGTTCTATGAAGTCGTGGCGGGGGACTACCGGAGGCTCTTTGACGAAGTCGCCGCGTATCGCCGCGTCAAGCCGGCGGATGTCAAACGGGTCGCGCGGGTTTATTTTCACCCCGAAAACCGAACGGTCGTCACGGCCAAACCTCAAAAGAATACGAAGACAAATCCAAAGACCAAACCGAAGGCGAATCCAAAAACATGAGGACACAGATCCCGGCTTCGATCCTGGTTTCGTTCGCACTATTTCTATCCACCGAGGGGAGCAGAATCATGAGTACGGCAATCGCTGCATCCAAGAACAGATCCGACGTCATTCAACAAATGCCCTCGTGGGTACGCGTGGAGGGTGTCGACACAATCTTGGCGGAAAAGCATGACACCCCGTTGGTGTCGATCAACATTGCATTCTCGTTCGGCTCTTATTCCAATCCATCGGACAAGGGAGGCCTCGCTAATTTTTTCGGCGACATGCTCCTGCGCGGAACCAAGACGCGGACGAGAGAAGAGATCGAAAACGAACTCGATTTTTTGGGGGCCAACCTGAAGGTCGACACCGGCTACCACTCCACCATGGTCCGTGGCCAGGTCCTCCGGCGCAACCTGGATCGTCTGCTCGCGCTGATCACGGATATTCTGACCGCATCGATCTTCCCCGAAAAGGAAGTCTTAAAGGTCCGGGACGAGCTGATCTCGGAGTTGAACATTCGCCTCGAAGACGACACCTCCGTGGCTCGGGTCCATTTTATGGAAGCTCTCTTCGCCGGCCACCCGTACGGCAGGGATCAGATGGGGAGCATAACGTCGCTGAAGTCGATTACCCGCGATGATCTGGTCCGTTCTTTTCGGGACCACATTCATCGGAGTGGAATAATGATCGGCGCCGGAGGCGATCTCGATCGCCCGGCTTTTGACGCTATCGTGCGCGCGCTCGCCACAAGCCTTCCGGTGGGGAGAGATGCGCCGAATCAAGTGGCGTTCCACCGAGAACTTCATGGACGAAAGGTCATTCTGGTCGACAAGCCGGAGCGAACGCAGACGCAGTTCTTTCTGGGTCACCCGGGTATTTCAGCCACGGATCCGGATTATTTCCCCCTGATGGTATTCTCGACCGCGTTCGCCGGGCATATGTTCCAGGCGAAGTACCTGCAGGAGATCCGCGTCAAACGTGGATGGGCCTATGGGGCTTACGGCAGACTGGATGCCCGGAGAGACGGCGGCGCTTTTTTTCTGCACACGTATCCGGCGGTGAAAGACACGCTTCCCGCTCTGGAACTGAGCCTTCAAATGCTGGGCGATGCCGCGGAGAAAGGTCTCTCGGATGACGATCTGACGTTTGCCAAGAACTATTTGGTGCGTTCGTTCCCGTTCTTGATTGATACGCCCGAAAAAATCGTCGACGAACGAATCGTCGCGCGTTTCGTGGGCTATTCCGATGATTACCTCGAGACGTACATCAGCAAGATCATGGCGGTAACTCCCCAACAGGCGCGCGCGGTAGCGAAGAAGCATCTCAACGCCAAGGACTTGGACATCGTGGTCCTGTGCACCGCCAAAGACTTTAAGGACACAATCGGCAAGGCGGTTGGAGCCGCGAGCGTTGAGGTCGTCCCCTTCGATCGACTGTGAATACGAATATACGCGGGCTCTTTATGATCCGAGATACGGATACGCCTCGAAACGGCGTTTGTACTCTTCGGCAAGCTTGGAGGCCGTGGCATTGTCCATCTTGTTTTGCGTCACTTGTTCCTGAAGCGTCGTCTTGATGGATTTAACAAGTTTGTCCGGTTCATACCCGTAAGCCTCCAGCGTCTTTCGAACCGTCTCCCCCTTCTTCGCATTCTGAACGATCATTTTTCCGCCGTCGTCCACAATGACGTGAGCTTCGTTGACCGCGCCGAAGAGATTATGGAGATCCCCCATCGTCTCTTGATAAGCGCCGATCAGAAGGAACGCCAAGTAATACGGCTCGTTCGCCTGCAACTCGTGGACTTCGAGCGCCCCTTTAATGTCCTTCAGATCCACAAACTTCTCCACCTCGCCGTCCGAGTCGCAGGTGATGTCCACCAACGTCGCCAGCTTGGTCGGCTTTTCATTGAGCCGATGGATCGGAACGACGGGGAACAGTTGATCCAAAGCCCAGTGATCCGGAATCGACTGAAAAACGGAGAAGTTACAAATGTATTTTTCAAACAATCGATCCTGCAATTCGTTGAACTCGTCGGCCTGAAACTTCGCGGTCTTGCTGTATTTGACCGCCTGACGGGCGATCTCCCAGTAAAGCCACTCCCCTTTTGAGCGATCCTCCAACTCCAGCATTCCTAAGTTGAACAAAGAATACATTTCGTCCCGCCGTTCAATCGCGTCGTGGAAGAACTCACGATAATTCTTCACGCTGATGTTCTTCCGAATATAGAGAAGATCTTCGATGACCCGGGGTTCGTGCCCCGTAAGCTTATTTTTCCGTTCCGCGTCTCCGTTGATATGGCCACGAACGTCGACGACCAACATGGCGTGATAAGCGACGAGCGCGCGGCCGCTTTCCGAGACGATCTTCGGATGCGGAACATGCTCGTTCTCGCAAACGTCCGCGATGTTGTAGACGACGTCGTTTGCATACTCTTCCATCGTGTAATTGACGCTGGCGTCCGACGACGTCTTGCTGCCGTCGTAATCGATCCCGAGTCCGCCGCCCACGTTGAGATATTCGATCGGGACGCCCATCTTCCTCGCTTTGGCGTAAACCCGCGCGCCTTCCTTAATCGCTTCTTTGATTTTCCGGATCTCGGTGACCTGCGAACCGATATGAAAATGAAACAGCTTTAATTGACCCAGCAAATTCTTCTGCCGGAGAATCTCGATGGAATCGAGCAGCTGGCTGGTGGAAAGGCCGAACTTGCTGGCTCCCCCGCCCGACTTTTCCCAAAGCCCCGACCCCTTCGCATTTAATTTTACGCGGAAGCCGATCCATGGAAGCGTTTCGCCCGCCTGGGCCAGTTCAAGGACTCCGTCCAGCTCAAACGGCTTTTCAATGACGACCACGACCTTCCGGCCCATCCGAACGCCCATGCTGGCGGTGATGAGGTAATCCCGGTCTTTGAATCCGTTGCAGACCGTAAGGGCTTCCGCGGGCACCGAAAGCGCCAGCGCGCCCATCAGTTCCGGCTTGCTTCCGACTTCGATCCCGAGATTCTGTTTATAGCCGGCTTCCAACAATCCCTCGACCACGGTTCGACGCTGGTTCACCTTGATCGGAAAGACGGGGTAGTAACCCTGTTGGTATTGAAATTCGACGATGGCTTTTTGAAATGCGCCGGTGAGCGCCTGCACCTGGCTTTCGAGAATCTGCGGAAAACGAAGCAGAAGCGGCGTTCCGATCCGACTCTTTCTTAATTCCTCGACGACTTTAAGAATTTCGATTCGGCGTCCGTCGTTTTTCGTCGGCAGAACTTCCAACCGACCTTCTTCGCTGGCGCCGAAATAACCCGCGCCCCACAGATCAACTCCGTAAAGGTTTAATGCATCTTCGACATTGAATCCGTCCATCCTCTGTTCTCCCCGGGCCGGGCGCATTATACGGATTTTTTTTTCAAAAACTCCAATAAGAAATGCATTGCGGCGAAAGATTTTTCACTCTCGGACGCCGGTTGACACCACCCAAACCGGTGAAATAGTCTGCGCGCCCCATGGCTCAACGGTTGCAATTCCTCGATCCCGAAAAGAAGTTGGCCAGCGCCGACGAGGCCCGAGTCGTCGTCCTCCCGATTCCTCTCGAAAAGACGACTTCGTACCTCAGAGGCACCGCCGGTGGACCCGAAGCGATCGTCCAAGCCAGCTCCCAAGTGGAATACTACGACCCGGAACTCGGCCTTGAGCCTTGCCAAGCGGGAATCTATACCGATTGGGAGTTCGGAGATCCTGCCTGGAACAACCGCCCGGTGGAAGAGATTTTGGATCGAATTCGGTCGAAAACGCGGGCACTTTTGGACGCTAAAAAGTTCGTTCTCGGCTTGGGAGGAGAGCATACGATTACCGTAGGCCTCATCGATCCCTATATCGAACGCTACGGCAAGGAGCTGACCGTCGTACAGATCGACGCCCATGCCGATCTTCGAAACGAATACCAAGGAACGCCTTACAGCCACGCCTCGGCTATGCGTAGGCTTTTGGGACGAGTACCCATTGTTTCAATAGGGATCCGAAGCTTGGACAGTGAAGAAGCGAAGGTCGGTAAACCGCCCGCTTGCCACCTTTTTTATGCTCACGAGATCCGTAAGAACCCGAAGTGGATCCCCGACGTTTTGAAAGCCATCAAGAGCCCCAAAGTCTACCTTACCGTGGACGTGGATGGTCTGGACCCATCCGTTTTGGGATCGACGGGGACGCCGGTCCCCGGCGGTCTGGGTTGGTACGAAACGCTCGATCTTTTCCGAGCGGTCGCGGAGAAACACGAGATCGTGGGCGCCGACGTAAACGAATTCACGCCGGGACTCATCCCGTACTGCGACTACACCGCCGCCCTGCTCTGCTACAAGATTATCGGCTACGCAATTTGCCTGCGATAACGGACGTTTACTGAATAGATGTAGGGTTACGGGCTCCGGTCTCGCCGTGCACCCCCATTGCTCCGGTCCTCGCAATGGGGACCCCCGCCTCGCCACCCGTAACCCTACATTTGTAATTTTCTGTAAATGCGTTATCGACCTTGTAGTTTTTCAAGTCGGATTTTGGCGTTTTTGTACGACGGATCCATTCGAAGCGCCGATTCCAGAAACGCTATCGCGCCCGATCGGTCCCCTTGAGCTTCTCGAGCCCGCGCCAAGTAATAGAACAGCGAGGCATCTTCCTCCCCCGATCTCCGGACCGACTGAAGCGTCTTTTCCGCTTCGGCGACGTTCCCGCTTTCCAGAAGCGCGGCTCCCAACTGACGTTTCAGAAGCGAGTCGCCGGGTTGCGCCTCCATTGCCCTCCGGTACACAACCGCGGCCGCGGCGTACTGTTCCGCCTGAAACAGAGCGCTCCCAAGATATCGGAGAGTCGGCAGGTCCGACGGGTTAAATTCGTGGGCCTTTTTGAGGTCCTCAATAGCAGGCTTCGGGTACCCCTGATCGAATTCGATCTTGGCCCGTTCCAGGTGAATCATCGCCCGTTCTCGATTCATCAGCATTAAGTTTGGATGACCCAAGATGCCATCCAACAAGGCCCGCGCTTCATCAAACCGCTTCGTCAGGCGATACGACCTGCCGAGAGAGAATCGCGGTTCCCAACGGTCCGGAAGACGCTTTACAAGCGGTTCATAAATCAGCGAAACCTCGGCCCACATCCCTTCCCCTTCAAAACCGCGAGCCAGCATTTCAGCTGTGACCAGATCGTCCGGCTCTACTTCCGATAGTTTTCGGAGAAGTGGCACGGCTTTTTTGTATTGTTTTCGGTCGATATAGGCGCGAGCCAGCGCTTCCTTCACGACAAATGAAGCCGGAAACTGTCGAACGGACCCTTCGAGCGACATCAGTCCCGCTTCGGCCGCCTTCCCTTGAGTCAAAGCAATTCCCAACCATGCGAAAGCTACAGGGTCCCTCGGCCGAAGAGTCGCCGCCTCTTGGGCGTGCGGTAGGGCCTTTCCAAACTGTCGGGCGGAGTTGTAAGCGAGAGCCAGCGATCTCGCGCCCCGAGAGTCCTGAGGATTCTTCTCCGACCATCGAAAACTCATTTCATACCCGTACCGAATCCAGCTCTCCTTGTTCTGCCGGCCTCCCAAATAGGAATGTACGTCCGCCAAGAGAAGGGCCAAATCCTCCTGTTCGCCTATTTTTTCCCAAAGCTCCACGAGCTGTGGGCGCATTTTCTCGAATACAGACGGCCGAAATTTCTCCAGCTCCTGACGAAATGCCGCCAATCGAGAAACGTCTTCGGCCGATATGGCTTTACGCGCTATGACTTGGGGTTGAACCGCCGAAATCGGCACGGAGGGCGTGGCAACCTGCCTCACTTCCGTTTCCACTTTTTTGAAGGCTTCAAGGACAGAAAGCGCCGTCGAACTGCCCGTCGGAATGGCTGGCGGTGCAACCCACGTGGGAGCCGGCGCATTGGACCCGAACACGGTCAAGGGAATCGGCGTCGGCCCTGGAGTATTGAGAGCCCGAGGCAGCGCAGCCTGCTCCATGGTTCTGAGTCGATCAAAGTCCGGCGTTTCCCGGGTGACCCAATAAGCCGCTCCGCCGAGCACCAAGGCCCCAATTGCGACGACGCCCCAATACCCTCTCGGCAATCCGAAGCTTCTTCGATCTTGTCGCCTTCGCCTTCTTTGGGTGATCCGGCGTTCTTTGCTCACTTCATCGATCGGGATGATTTCAGGCTCGATCTCGGCTGGGACTCCGTCCTCCGTGGTCTGCCCGCCTCCAAAAGGAACCTCGTGATCGCCTAAAGCCTGCCCGATGATTTCGTCGGGTGCAGCCGCCACCTCAAACGGAAAAATCTCGTCACAACTGCTGCATCGAAGCTTTACTTTCGATGCGGGGAGCATCGACACTTCGATATCGAAGTGCGTCTGGCATCTGGGACAAAAGATCAACATTCCGGGGAATCTCGCCGATTAGGGGATGTCGTAGCCGAACATGACCTGTCCCGCAATGGCCACAACTTCATGTTCGATCGGTTGGCCGGCGCCCAAATACTGAACATCGTATATTCCGGGGGGGATATTGAAGAAAATATAGCTGCACTCCGTGTCGGCCATACGACCGCTATTGACCGTGCAACCGTTGGAATCGAAATAAAACGGCCCGTTCACTCCGGGAGAGAGGACGCTCTGCTTCGTTTCTCGGTCCACCAGTTCCACCGACTGGATGTTGCAGGTTCCCGTTCCGGCTGGAGCCACGATTCCCATAACGATGGACTGATTCTGAAGATCGACTTTTTGACTCGCCAGAACCGCAGGGCGACAGCGGCCGCTGACGCCGGTCGCATCATCCACAATCACTTGAATGCTGCCTGCCGGAAATGCTCCTAGGGAAAGAAAGGAATTCGGGTCCACCAGCAACGGGAAAGAGGCGACAACGTCCAAAGTGGCGCCTGAAACCTGAAAAACCAATGTCTCTTGATAGGGAAGATTATGAACATCAAATTCCGGAGCATTCTGCGAGCTTGTTCGGGGGACAAACGTGGACGGAAAATCACTTTCGGTGCGTCCCATGACGACTATCGTCGCCGTATCCGGGAGATTCGGGATGTCGTTCGGATTCGCGGGCAAGAGAAATCCCTGCATGGCAACCGGATCCCCCGGCTCTGGACTGGAACAGGCGGTAACCAGGAGTAGAAGAAATAATGGGGATATTTGGAAACCCGGCTTCATTCGGCCGGCTTTTGCGAATGCCCGCGCCGGGCCCGCTCCACGAGCTCGATTAAGACGCCCCCCGTCGATTTGGGATGAATGAAGGCGACTTTGGCACCCTCGGCCCCCGGCCGGGGTGCAGGTTCGATCAGTTGAACGCCCTCACCCCGAAGGCGCGCGATCTCTTTCTCGATGTCGTCCACGCGAAAGGCCAAATGATGCACGCCCGGACCCCGCTTCTTGAGGAACAGGGCAATAGGCGATTGATCCGATGTCGGCTCTAGTAATTCCACACGATCGGGTCCACCGAAAAGCAGTGCGACGCGCACATTTTCCGTAGGTACCTCTTCCGTATTAGGTACCTCTTCCGTATGATGATGGTGAAAGCCGAGCTTCTTAGAATACGATTCGAGCCCCTTTTCGAGCGATTCGACGGCCACGCCGATATGGTCAAGCCCGAGGATCAAGGGCGGATGTCAAAATCAAGAGAGTAAATCATCGCCAAAAGACCATCTTCTACGGCTTGGAAAATTCAAACCCTAGTTCACCACAATCTTCAGTCGTTCCAACGAGAAATGGGTTGGACACGGCCGCAACCCCGGGGTCGATTTTTCGGATACGAAGCTCGTAGCTTCCGAGACTGTTCCCCGTGCCGGCCACGATGAGCGTATAGCTCTTCCCGGGTGTCAGCTTGATCGTAACAGAGCCGTCTGTCGTATAAATCTGCTGGTCGACACCTGGAATTTGCGAAACGTTCAGGTTGGCCTGGATGTGGGGCTCGAGAGCGCTAAGTCCGCCGGAGAGAACGCCAGGATCGAAATAGGACGACAACTCCACGGCCGGATCGTTCGCCGCGAGGAAAGAACCTTCGCCTCTCCGAACCGTTCGCGTGTTCATGTTGTTCCCTTTGTCCACCCACGAGCATTCCGTATCCGAGTCGCGGCTGTCGCCGTCGATCGCGAAGATATCGAAGTCCTGGTATTGAGTCTCCAAACAGGACGGTGCTGGGCACGCGGTACTTTCGTTCGCCCGGCCCCGGGACATTTCGGTGAGAATCTGATTGGCGAGGCCGGTCGGCTGCGCAATTTCACCGGACGCCAAGAAATTGTCCGGCGACTCGGGGAACAGATCGGGATCGGCTCCGGCTACTCCGGTGTCTGCGTGGCAATTCAGCGAAAGACCGTTGATGCTTCGCGGATCGTATAACGTCTTTGGGTCCGTCGATGGATAGGCCGGACTATTACCGATAAATTCGCGAGAAAAAAGGACGTCCGGGAAATCCGAACCGTCGTAGCTCGTCGTCATAAAGCTATTTAACCAAGGGTAACTTCCTAAACTGGAAGGGGAGGTTTCGATATTCGTCACTCCAAACAAAAAAGACGTCCCATAGCCGGTAGTTGAAATCCCGTTGGGCGGGATATAATCCGCCACGGTAATGTTGGGATCGTCCGGTGTCAGGTCGCAGTCCACTCCCATAATATCGCCACTCCACGTACCCGCGGATAAGGGGATCACCCCCGTATTCTCGAGCAGTCCCTCATAGATAATTCTTGACGAATCCACATCGATTGCAGGAGTACACGATTGCGTCGCTATGTTGGTCGTGAACGTCGATTCCCCATCTCCGCAAATCAGCTTTGACGTTAGCCAACGGTACTGTTGTCGAGTATCGGACGATTGAACCACGGACCCGCGAATGGGATGAGGCACGTAAGGATAGGGCACGTCCTTCGAGGAAACAATCGCCAATAGAGGCGTTAGCGCGGACGTGTCCGATTCATCATCGAACTGTCGGCGGACAACAAACTCCAGAGACCCGGCCTCTGCAGGTAGACTGGGCACTTGAAAGATATACTTGTCCGAATCCTGGACGTCGGTTACCGAACAACCTTTCTCCGAATCAGCGTTACAGACATGAATCGTCGAAGGTGAATCGATTCTTCCGATGATCGACAAAAAGTCATTCGAAGCGGTCGTATCCGCCCTGCGGTTTCCTGTTGCGACCAAAGAAGAGAGGTCCACTTTCTTGCTGAATCCCTGCCCCGTCCAATAGGGATTCGGCCCGGCCGTGTCCAGATCCTCGGAATGCTGATCGATCGGGCCGAATAGACTTTCCGAATAGACATGGGGAAAGGAAATGTCCGAACGGCGGACCAGAAATCCTTTCAGCTGGCTGGACGAACCCTTGATGGAAATGGTTTGCGTATCCTGAAACAGACCCCCAAGCCGAACGTACATGGCGGCGAATGGATCGATAAACCCGAAGAGCTCATTTCCGGGCGCATAAACATGCTCGTCGGCATTTTCTATCAGAGCGAACTCCTCGCTGTGGAATAAGTTTAGGTCGATACCGACCGCGTTTTGAGCACCGTTCGTGTCATACGTGCCGCCGTCCGCCCCGGCCCGTACCGAGCCCCCCAAATTTGCGATGCCGGTTCCAAAGACAGACGGATTGAGATCGAAATAATATTTGAGCGCCGTCACGCCGGGCTGTTGAAGATCCTGCCGACCTGTTCCGCTTGTGACCAAAGCGATCGTCCAATCTTTGAAAATGGACTGAAACTCCGTCTCCGAACTCACATCAAACGCATAGTCGGCCGCCTGTTCCAGGTTTTCCAAACTCGTGATTCCGGCGGTCGTAAGGCTCGCAAGTACGTTGTTCAAATCGTCATCAAAGCCGTCGCCGTTTGCGTCCGAAACCGTCGAGTCGACCTGCGACTGCAAATAGTACGTCATGAACATGAAGCTGGCGGGTATGAGATTCGCGTTGAACAAATCGCCCGCCGTACGGAGATCGAAGAGCTGCGGCTGGGATAGAAAGAGCGTCAATACGGAGCTACGCCAAATGTTGAATCCGCATAAATCGGCCATGACCGTACCGATTCCGTCTCGAATCCAACCGTCCTCGGCGCTCCCCCCGCTGATCAAGACATGCTGGTTAAAACTGATGATTTGATTGAGTCCGAACGCGATCCAAGCATTGAAACTCTTATCCACGTATGTGGCGGCATCTTCGGCCGTGCCGACGGAACCTCCGAAACTTCGGCTGTAGTTTCCGAGAGAATCCGGGGCAAAGACGAAAATGACTTCGCTTTCGTTCGATCCTGCGTTGGAAATCGGATCGAACGGAAGAAGATTCCGAGCATCCGTGTAACCACTTGTCCCGATCGTGGCGGTTTTCCGAAGGTGCCGGTTGATAATGGGCGTGATGAGAACGTTGACTCGGCTGTCCCCGTCCACATCCGATTCGGCCCCCATGAGCGACGTTTCCAAGGGGTGAATATTCCGGTCAAAAATCTGGACCACGCGATCCAGATCATAGGACGTCAACGTGTCCGGGAACGACGCATGAACGAGATCGGAAGCAGCCGCATCGGCTGCCACTTGAAAAGGATGGTCGCGATCCAAAAAGATATTGATGTGATCCCCTTGCGCCCGCAAGATGCCTGATGTCGTGCAAAAAACGTCAACATCATCCGGATTACAACGAACCCGAAATTCAGCCTCACCATTGACGGAAATGGCGCGGTTCGAAACCAGAGTCCGACTTAGACTCCGCGTGTACGTTAACGGTTCCTTGTTGAGGCGGGCATAGAGTGCCAGGTCTTGAGCCTTCTCACTCATCTCGCCCGGATCTCCAAATCGGTACGTGGATGCCGAAATCGTGGGTGGCTTCACGGCCGATAATTCCGACCTTTGTGTCGTTGTACGAAGCGCTGACGTGACCGGCGGTGTTTCATTGATCGGCGAATCGATCCGAAACGACATTGAGCTCGCCGTCGTGTTGTAAAGGATCAGCGTATATTCTTCCTTCCGATTATCCTTGGCCGGCGAACAGGTGACGTCCGAATTGACCAATGGAAAACGTGCGGTGCCATCCACGCCGATATCCACGCGAGCGACATCCCCTGCGGTACAAAGCCCGGGCTGACCGATCACCTCGGTTCCGCTTCCACCCGGAGGAACCGGCGTGGCCGTGGGCGTGGGTGTCGGATTATCGGGGTTCGGGCCTCCGACGCCCGATCCTCCGCACGCACTAAAGAGCGCCATGCAGAAAGCGGCGATGATTCCGGAGTCAGATAGCGTCTTTCGAGGCATAGATGTCTCCCTCATGGATCGTGTCACCCGAGATCTTTCACGGTAAAGTAACTTTTATTGTAGACGGCTTGCGATGATAAGCTCTTGATTACGTTATATTAAAGAAGCACTTTGCCAGTGTCAATGAGCCCAGAGATTCCGACGTTCCACTTGAACCTTTCCGAGGACTTACCTCCGCAAGGCGACCTGACGACGAGCCCCGGTTACACCATTCTCCTTTGGGCGATGCAGCATTCTTTCAACGGAAAACTCGTCTTTGAACGGGAACAGCGAAAAAAGATTCTCTATGTCGAAGCCGGGACAGTGGTCGACTCGAAATCCAATCTCGTCCCGGAAGGGATCGATTCGTTCTTCTCCCGGGGATTTCTGTCCACCTCAGAAGTCACGGATTTACAGGCGGAAATCGCCTCCGCTTCGGCCGTCGACATCGATAAGGCTCATCTCGAATGGATTGTATCGCATGGATTGCTACCGGCCGAGGAAGTGGACCGTGCCCTCCAGCTGCTTTTATGGGAACGCTGTCTCAATCTTTTCGGGTGGTTTCAAGGCCGCTATTCGGTCCAAACGAAAGTCCGCTCGAATGAGCCCTCCTCGATTCGCAAACATCGGGTTTCCACTTCTCTCCCGGATTTATTCAAACAGATCGAAGACTTCCTCGGGCGGGGGAAGCCATGGCTCGACCAAAGGCAATACGTTCCGGAGTTCCAGGGAGACCTTCGTTCCCATGGAACTCTTTCCCTCTTTCACGCCCTCACCACTAAACATTATTCGGGCCGGTTGATCCTCACACGGGGACAAAGACAGAAGACCTTCCGGTGGAATTTTGGAACGATCACGTCGGCTGCCTCCTCCGATCCGGGAGAAACGCTGGGCGTCATACTCGAGCGTTGGAAGTATCTCCAAGGAGATGTCGTTTCCCGATTGGAATCCACAGCTCGATCGCGAAACAGCCGTTTACGCGACGTCATTCGCGAAGAAAATCTCTTGACCGAGGTCCAGCTATCGGGGGCCCTGACCACCTTGCATACGGAGCGAATTCTGGAATCGTTCTCCTGGTGGTCCGGAAGCTATCAATTGATTCCTTCGAGCGGAAGCAAGGAAGCCCCCACAGCATCGCCTCGGCCGACCGCAAAACTTCCTCTCGCAGCGAAAGAACTGGAAGAGACCACGGAACGGGAAATCGACGCGCAGCCTGACGATGCGCCATCGTCGGCCGCCCCTTCCGCGACGTCGCTGGCGGCGTCGTTGGATCCGCTTTTCGGTCCTCCTCCCAACAATTCTCTTTTACTGCTCGAACTCCCTCCCACAGGGAAGAGCCTGCCTGAAATCGTCCAGTCCGTGGGGAGCTGGCACAGCCGGGGGATCCGGACCATTGTCATTCAGGTCGGTGGCCGAACATCCGAAGACGCGAATCCTTCAACATGGAACGAACCGACCATCTGGAAAAAACTTTTGGTAACCAGCGGAGGGGTCGATCCGGATCTTTTGGTTCTGGCTCACGAGGATCGCTCCTGGAGAAGCGTCGACGGAATCGAACGCTTTCGCCGTTTCTCTTCTGAAATCCTCTCCACGTATGATCGAATCGTATGGATCGCCCCGCGTCCCAAGAGAGGCTCCCCGATCTTTCAAGCCGCCGGCAAGACCATTTTCATGCTTTCCAGGGCCCGCACGAGTCGCAAATCCCTCAAAAAAGCCATGGACCAAGTTTCGGGAGGACACGTGGCCGGCTTCGTTTTTCGCGAAACCGCGAAATCCCCTCGATGGTCCGAACTTCCCTTGGGATTCATTGAACGACTGAGCACTAAGGTGGCTCGATGGCGTCGCCCAACGTAGTGTCGATGACCAATCGTTGAGCTCTCTTCCAGTTCCAGGGTTTGCGCAAACCCCGCCGAGCGCTGGGCCCAATGTCCGGGTTTGTCTTGATCTTCTCATACTCTTCGAGCGCTTCCTTCCGCCGTCCGGCCAGATCCAGAACTCGGGCCAAAAACAGACGGTATTGCGCCGTCCGAAATCGACTGTCGGGCGTCTCGATCGCCCTCCGGAGCGCCTGCTCCGCTTCCGATAAATGACCTCTTTTCATATGAAAGAGACCCAACACGGACCAATAGAGACCTTCCTGGGGCGAGATGCTGCACGCCCTTTCCAGATGGGATACCGCCTCCACCAAGTCATTATTAGGAAAATACGCATCGTGAGCTTGGGCGTATTCCTCTCGAGCGATATCACGACGTTCGAATTCATGAGGTTCGAAAGAGCCGTTCTCTTGACCGGTCGGACCGGGAAAAAGATCGAACGCCGAATAGCGCCTTTTCGAAACCGGAGC
This sequence comes from Bdellovibrionota bacterium, assembly GCA_035292885.1. Classification (NCBI taxonomy): domain Bacteria; kingdom Pseudomonadati; phylum Bdellovibrionota; species Bdellovibrionota bacterium. Next base: position 15,071 of record DATDPG010000040.1, read on the forward strand.
ATGACCTATCGCGCTGAACAATCTCCGCCTCGCAGGCTCGAACACGACGCTCGAAATCGTATGAACTTGGCAAACGGTGGAACCGTACGCCCTTTCGTTGCCTAAGATCGGATCCCAACTGTCGGCCAAGAACTGCGCACATTTGAGGGGAGTTAATACGACAGTCGATTCATCGACTAGCTTCTTGGCGCGAAAATACCTTGCCTTGGAATCGATCGACCTTCCGTGGCTGATCCAGTATTCCGATTGCTTTCCGCCCACGCCCGAATAATGGTTCGCGCAAATGACGGAGCGGTTTTCAAGCCCACGAATCTCGATTCCATCGGCATTCATCTCCACGACGATGGCGTTCCTCTCTCGCAGCGACCCCAACACAAACGACCAGCCGGCACCGGCGCGAAATCCGCTCAGAATACGAACCGCGTCATCCAACGTGCGCGCGTGTCGAATCACTTCCTGGCCCAGGATGACGATCGGAGTCGCCTGCAGCGAAACCCGCGTGGAGTAATTCATATGGAGCGAGAGGGTCAGGCCGGCTTCGTTCATGGCCGTTATTCCGGCGGTGTCGATCCCGAGCGCGGTGACGGAGGCGTATCTTTGGCCGTCCGGGGGAGCGTACTCGATCACCGCCGGGTGCCGCGTCCATCGCCTCCCTCCAGGAAAATCGAGGTTTCGCGCGTGCAGAAGCGGCGGTTCACCGTCCTCTCGCCCGACGACGACAAATGATGTGCACCCCAAGTGAATATGATCCAGCGTAGGGCCATGAAAAAAGTATTGTTGTTTCCCAATGAGATACGCATAGGCGTCGGGCATAACCATCGCCCGATGGATTAACGTGAGAGGTAATCCGCTCCCTTCCGCGAAACCTTCCGCCGCCGCCCGATAGTGCGCAGGGATCTGTTCGATGATCTTCTGCTCCACGAGGCGATCCACGAGCTTGCGAATCCGCTGACGAAAAGTCCGTTCCAACGAACCCCGAATCTGAAAGGAAAAGACGGAATCCAGAAATCGGCCGAAAAATTCAACGGCCTCCAGGGCATCGGCCTCCCTGGCCAGCCGGCCATGAGCTCTTCCCATCTGGAACGGTCCGCCGGAAAGTTGAAGCGTGTGCGGCCGAGGTGCGTCTTGACCCAAAGCGTTGCTTTTCGCCTCCGACATTCCGAATCATTAGAACTTCGCGCGACCTCCATGACAAGGTTAATGCGGCGCGTGAGTGAATTCAAATCGACAATGGCTTTACAATGGCAAATGAGACGGCTAGGTCTCTCCTTCTCCCGTGCCCGAAACCGAGCTGAATCCAATGAACCCAGGCGCACCTGTCGGAATTGAAGATTTATGCCTTCTCGCCAACACACTGGCCGAACACGGGCTTTATGAAAAGGCCGTGCAAATCTATGAAAGCGCCTGCCGTCTATACCCCGGCAACCTCGCACTTAAGATCAACCTGGGGCGTGTGCGGAGTCTTCAGCATCATTCCTTAGAGTCTCCCAAGGATTTTCTTCCGGCGCCAAAGATCGAACAGCCCACGACGGATTTGTGGGCCAACCGTTATCAAGGCCTGGGAGAAATCTTTCTTAAGAACGGGAGGCGCGATGAGGCGCGTGAGATTTTTGAGCTGTCCAAGGCCAGCAATCCGAGTTTCTATCTGCCTTTTTTGAATCTCGGCCGGCTCTATCTAGACTCCGGTGAATTCGAGCGCGCCATCGCCGAACTCGAGCAGGCACGAAGATTTAATCCGTTCAATGAGGAGGTTTGTAGCCTTTTGGGCGCCGTCCGGTTCCAAAACCGTGACTACCGCGACGCCCTGACGATGTATGTCGACGCTTTGATTCTATCCGGAGAGATTTCAAAGCCGGCCTCGCGCAGCCCGTACCGCACCAAAATCAGAGAATGCGCCGACAAAATCTCCGGATTTTCCGCCAAAATGCGAAACGATCTGATTCGAGATCGCCGAAACCGGATAAACGCTCGTTACGAAGAGTTCGAACAGGAGCTACGAAAGTCCGCTTCCGTTTCTTCGCCGCAAAGAGAAACTCCGACGGAAAACCCGTCGATCCCCGCCTCATCGCAGGTGATGGATGCCGCGAAAGAGGCCGACGAACGAAAGCGGACGCTGGAAATGGTGGCTCGGCTTAAACGCCACCTTATTTTCCGGAATATGGACGACGAAGCGGTGTTCAAAGTTGCGCGCTTTACCTCGGATATGCGTTTCCTCCAAGGAGACTTTATCTTCCAAGAATCGGAACCGATCTATGGCCTGTACCTCATTAATCGGGGAAAGGTGGAAATTCAAAAGAGTACCCCCTTCGGTCCGATTATTTACGCCACGTTTGAGAAAGGTGAGTTCTTCGGTGACGATAATCTTTTGAGCGGGCGGAAACGATTTACCTGCGCATTGGCCGTGCACGAAACAGATGTTCTGTTCATTGATAAAGCAGGGCTCGCGACCATCTTCGTCCGGGAAAAGGCCATCGCCATCCATTTTCTCTGGTATTTCTGGAAGTCGCTCAGCTTTCAAATACGGGAAGCCAATGACCGGATGACCAGTTTCTTCGCCGGTTCCTCTGAAAACGCGAAACGGGAAATTTTGGCCGCGACCGTTTCATCCCCCGGCCGCCCCACGCACGTGGAGATCGACAAGAAGTTGGAAGTTCTTCAGACCAAGGGCCTGACGGCGCGGGAACTCGGGCTCTTGGCGCGATTCAGCAATGAAGAGATGTACAACCATGGAGAAAAGATCTTCCGCGAGGGGGAACTCGGAGATCGGCTCTACATCGTTTTGGACGGCTCCGTCCTCATCAGCAAACAGATTCCGGGTGTGGGGGAAGAAGCGTTGGCACTGCTCAAGAAAGGCGATTTTTTCGGCGAAATGGCTCTCGTCGGACAGCATCACCGCTCGGCCGACGCAAAAGCCCAGGAACAGGGAACGACCGTATTGGTCGTGACGCGGGACGCGCTTCGTGAGATCCTGGCGATCGATACGGATTCGGCCTATCAGTTCTTAACCATTCTCTGCCGGATCTTGAGCCAGAGACTTCTCGAAATGAATGAGAAGATTTATCAATGGCGAATGATGTCCGGAGGGTTTTAATGAAATTGAATCACGTCCTCACGGCCATCGCTCTCAGTTTTCTACCGCTATTCGGTTGCAGCGATGACGGCGATGTCAACGGCACGGCGAACGTAGCGGATTGGAATGCGACGATCGATGGACAATCCGGCACCCTATCGATGTCGAGTCAAGAGGCCACGACCCGCCCAGACGGCGGTATTCGTATGTCGATGGCGGGCACGACGTCTCACGCTGAAAGTGTCGTCCTAACGGTCACGATCTCTGGAGGCGTCACGGTGGATCTTGAACCTCAAGGGGATCCGAATACCCCACCGTCGGCGACACTCCAGATCGGTGCGGGCGACATTAACTTCACCATGGATGTCGGCTCCGATCGTTACCGCGGTACAAGCGGTACAATTATATTTACGGCATACGACCCCAATGAAGGCGGAGACGTCAACGCGACTTTTGATGCCGGACTCGTAACGACCAGCCTTGCGTCACCGAAAGCAGCTACGCTTACGGGCGAATTCAAAGCGGTCGTCGTTACGCCCACGCCAACCCCGACTCCGACCCCGGGTCCCTAGAACCGGTCTCATAAATAGCTTCTGCTCCGCCCGGCTACAAAGGCTGCCAGCTGCGTTCTCGGGACCAAATGTCCTCAACGTACTGCAGAGAGTACGCTTCCGGGCATTTGGCCCCTGCGGCCTTGCTGACAGCCTTT
>DATDPG010000041.1 GCA_035292885.1 Bdellovibrionota bacterium
ACCTTGAGATCCATTTTTGCATTTTGTCTCCCAGAAACATTTTCGGATCGAGAAAGGCGGCGAGCCGCAAGATACCCTGCGGTGACCAGGATGATTCCAATGAAAGCCATTGGAGCCCGCCAGCGCGCCGTCCACCGTTTGGGCGAAGGACCCGGAGCCGTTTCCGACATCCCTTCCGGTTCGGTGAGAAGTTCTTCGTCCCAGAGCAAGGTTTCGGTCTCGTGAGAGCGAATTCCCAACACACGTTGGACGTGCGTCGAAAGTTGCGCCGCCAATTGAGGATGAACTTCCGCAGGCACGATGGGTTCGAGGGCCTTCAAAAACTCTGTTGCCGTCTGGAATCGCTCATTTCGATTCACTCTGAGACTTCGGATTACCGTATCTCTCAACAGCTGGGCCTTGTCCTCCCGGAAATTGAGGGCTTCGAAGAAATCTTCAAGCAGCAACAGGTCGAGGAACTCCTCTCGCGTGGTGGTTTCTGTGATGAAGCGCTGCGACAGGAGATAAAGCAGAAGCGCGCCAAGGGAAAAAAGATCGGATCTCCGGTCGATGACCCCGCCTTTAAGCTGTTCCGGAGAGACAAAAAACGAATCTCCTTTTGGCAAATTCGCCGAACCCAACGAGGGAGCATCCAGGAAAACGCGCGAGAGCCCATAGTCCGTCACCTTGATTTTTCCGTCCATCGTTACAAGGACATTCGATGGCTTGATCCCCTGGTGCAAAATCGGTGTGTGCTCGCCCTCAACATCGACCCAGCCGTGGGCATACGTTAGTGTCGCTAAGACTTCCTGGACAATGTAAACCGAAAGTTGCGCCATCAGCTTGTCCGAATGTTCGACCTGCCGCCGAAGAAGGTGACTGAAATCGACCCCGATGACGTACTCCGTGGCTGTGAAATACGACCCCTCCACTTCGCCAAAATCATGGAGACGGGCGATATTCGGATGCTGGAGATTTCTCGCGAGTCGGGCGCGGCGAATGAAATTGTGAACCAGATCGCTCTGTTTCGGTACTTTCGCCCGGAATCTTTTGACGACCAGATTTCGTTCGCGTGCGGGACCGAGCCGTTTGGCCTCAAAGAGCTCGGCACGTTCCCCGGACGCAATCTTCCGAACCAACAAATAAAAGCCAAACCGGATCGGTTCCACGGCGGCGATTATGTCCGGAATCGAATCCTAACGCCAAAAGCAGGCGGCGGATCTCTCTGAATCAATCGTCATCCTGACCCGGCCGAATTTTTCGGCGATCGGACTTCTTCGTCGTCCGTTTCTTTTTCGACCGCAAGCGCGTTTCGCGAGATGCCCGCGACGGCTTGGTACCGATCCTCGGCACGGGTTTACGCATCCGGGCTTTAAGCTTTTCCTGAAGCCGTTTGAGTGCCGCCTGAAGATTTAGGTCTTGGGAGCGACGTTCCGTGGCCAGAACGACGATTCCCGTCGGAAGATGCGTGATGCGAATTCCAGTTTCTCTGCGGTTTCGGTGTTGCCCGCCGGGGCCGGAGCGGCGAAGTCTCTCAACGATGAGATCTCTTTCGTAGATTTGAACCACGCTCCAAATATGAACATTTTCATCGTAAAAACAAGGGGTTGGAGAACAATGCGGAGAAGAATGTGGAATAATCTCTTGAAATCCAGTGAGCTTGTTGCTAGTTACCATTAAACAGGACTAAACTAGTACTGTTTAATATGGTCCGCTTAAGTCGATTAACCGATTACGGAATTGTTTTGATGACGCACTTTGCCGGTCATACCGAACGTCTAACGCACACCGCTCGCGACCTGGCGGCGGAGACCCATATTCCTCTGCCCACCGTGAGCAAACTGTTGAAACTGCTCGCACGCCAGGGCCTGTTGCTCTCGCATCGGGGCATGCGCGGCGGCTATAGCCTCGCGAAAAAGCCCGAGGAGATCTCCGTGGCCCATATCGTGGGCGCTTTGGACGGTCCTGTCGGATTGACCGATTGTACGGTCCATCCGGGAAAATGCGGCCAGGAAGAGACCTGCCCTTCCCGCAGCCATCTTCAATTGATCAGCAGTGTGGTGCACGGCGCTCTCGACCAAATCGTCCTTTCGACAATGACCCGGCCCGCCGCAAAACCGATTCCGCTGGGGATGTGGAACCGATAGTTCCGAGGAGAGAAGTGAATGCCCGACGATTCAAACACGCAGACGCTCGAAAATCTCGCCAACCGGGAATACAAGTACGGTTTCGTCTCCGCGATTGAATCGGAAGCTTTCCCGAAAGGGTTGAGCGAAGAGATCATCCGCGCGATCTCCGCGAAAAAGAACGAACCGGAATTCATGCTCGATTGGCGCCTTCGTGCTTACCGCCACTGGCTGACGATGAAGGAGCCGAATTGGGCCAACGTTCACTACCCGGCCATCAACTATCAGGACATCATTTACTATTCGGCTCCGAAATCGAAAAAGGAAGGCCCCAAAAGCCTCGATGAGGTCGATCCCGAGCTTCTGGCCATTTACGACAAACTCGGAGTTCCGCTCAAAGAGCGGGAGGCGCTCGCCGGCATCGCCGTCGACGCCGTTTTCGACAGTGTTTCCGTGGCCACGACCTTTAAAGAACAGCTTAACAAGCTTGGAATCATTTTTTGCGCATTCTCCGAAGCGGTTCAAAACCACCCCGATCTCGTTCAAAGATATCTCGGCTCGGTCGTGCCTTACACGGATAACTTTTTCGCCACCCTTAATTCGGCGGTCTTTTCCGACGGCTCGTTTTGCTACGTTCCCAAAGGGGTCCGTTGCCCGATGGAATTGTCGACGTATTTTCGAATCAATGCGGCCAACACCGGGCAATTCGAACGAACTCTGATCGTGGCGGAGGAAGGGGCGTACGTGAGTTACCTCGAAGGCTGTACGGCGCCGATGCGGGATGAAAATCAATTGCACGCGGCCGTGGTTGAATTGGTGGCCCTCGATAACGCCCAGATCAAGTATTCGACGGTGCAGAACTGGTATCCGGGAGACAAGAACGGAAAGGGCGGCATTTTCAATTTTGTGACCAAGCGTGGAAAGTGCGTCGGCATAAACTCGAAAATTTCGTGGACCCAGGTGGAGACCGGCTCGGCCATCACCTGGAAATACCCGAGCTGCATTCTGCAAGGCGACAACTCGGTCGGCGAATTCTATTCCGTCGCTTTGACGAACAACTACCAACAGGCCGACACCGGAACGAAGATGATTCATATCGGAAAAAACACACGAAGCACGATCATCTCGAAAGGTATCTCCGCCGGACACGGCCAGAATTCCTATCGCGGCCTCGTGAAAATTCTCAAGGGCGCTTCGAACGCGCGCAACTATTCGCAATGCGACTCGCTTCTCATGGGCGACAAGTGCGGCGCGCACACGTTTCCGTACGTGGAAGTGAGCAACAGCTCTTCTCGGATGGAACATGAAGCGACGACGTCCAAAATCGGCGACGACCAGCTCTTTTATTGCCGCCAACGGGGGATGTCGGAAGAGGATGCCGTGACGATGATTGTGAATGGGTTCTGCAAAGAAGTGTTTCGCGAGTTGCCGATGGAGTTCGCCGTGGAAGCGCAGAAATTGCTCGGAGTGAGCCTGGAAGGAGCCGTAGGATAATGCTGGAGATCAAGAATTTACACGCGCAGGTGGAAGGGAAAAAGATCCTCAAAGGGATCAATCTGACGATTTTACCGGGGGAAGTTCACGCCATCATGGGCCCGAACGCCTCGGGCAAAAGTACGCTCGCCAACGTTCTGGCCGGCCGGGAAACGTTCGAGGTCACGGCCGGTGAAGTCATATACTTAGGCAGGAACCTCCTCGCCATGTCTCCCGAAGATCGAGCGCGGGAAGGCGTATTCCTCGCGTTTCAATATCCCGTGGAGATCCCCGGCGTGAACAATCTTTATTTCCTAAAAGCGGCCGTCAACGCCGTCCGCAAGCATCGAGGCCAGCCGGAACTCGACGCCATGGATTTTCTCACTCTGGCAAAAGAGAAAATGAAGTTCGTGGAACTCGACGAGAGTCTTCTCAACCGGCCCGTGAACGAGGGGTTCTCCGGAGGAGAAAAGAAACGGAACGAGATTTTTCACATGGCCGTGTTGGACCCGAAATTCGCGATCCTTGACGAAACCGATTCGGGACTGGATATCGATGCGCTTCGCGTCGTGGCGAACGGAGTGAACAGGCTTCGCAATCCCCAGCGGGGCATTCTTTTGGTGACGCACTATCAGCGGCTGCTCAACTACATTGTCCCCGATAAAGTGCACGTTCTCGTGGACGGGCAGATCGTCCTGTCGGGAGATAAGAGTTTGGCGCTCGAGCTCGAAAAAAAGGGTTACGGCTGGATCGTCCAGGAAAATCACGGCAAGCCGGAACGGATGTCGGCATAACGATGACCATGGAACGCGACCATTATCGGGCTGAATTCGAATCCCAGGCGTTCGCGCCCGGACCGGCGTGGTTGAAGCCGATCCGGCGAAAAGCCATGGACCGTTTTCTCGACCTCGGCTTTCCCACAACGCGAGATGAAGAATGGAAATACACCAATGTCGCCCCGATCGCCCGCCTCCCCTTTCGATACGCGGCGAATGGTTCGAACCAAGTAACGAAAGATGTTCTTTTTCACTTTACGTTCGGCGATGCGGTGCCGAACCAGCTGGTGTTCATCAACGGCCGCCTCTCGAAGCAATGGTCGAAGCTCGGAAACCTGCCCTCGGGCGTGCAAGCGACATCCCTTTCCGAAACATGGGAGAGCGAGCGCAAGGTTCTGGAAGACCACTTTCAGGATTCCGCCGGAACCGACGCGTTTTATGATCTCAATACTTCCTTCTTTGAGGATGCGGCTTTGGTCGTACTTCCGAAGGGAACCGTCTTGAGCGAACCGATTCATCTTATGTTCGTGTCGGCGCCGGGCCAAAATGAGACGGTCTCCTACCCTCGAATTTTCTTGTGCCTGGAAGAAGGATCCAAAGCGACGGTGATTGAGAGTTACTTTGGCCTGGATCATCAGATCTATTTCACAAACAGTGTTACCGAGAGTTTTCTGGAAAACGGAGCCGCTCTCGACCATTACAAGATTCAACGGGAGAGCGAGACGGCGTATCACGTCTCGAGTCACCGGGTTCGGCAGGAACGGAACAGCCTCTTCTCCTCGCATTCGATTTCCTTGGGGGCGGCTATTACGCGAAATGACATTACGTCGGTTCTTGCGGCGGAAGGGGCCGATTGCACGCTGAACGGTCTCTATATGGTATCGGGGAAGCAATTGGTCGATAACCACACGACGATCGACCACGCCAAACCGCATGGGACGAGCCGGGAATTGTACAAAGGGATCCTGGACGAAGAGGCGCGCGGCGTTTTCAACGGCAAGATTTTGGTCCGAAAGGACGCCCAAAAAACCAACGCTCAACAGACCAATCGAAATTTACTTTTGTCCGAGCATGCGTTGGTCGACACCAAACCCCAGCTTGAAATTCACGCCGACGATGTAAAATGCGCTCACGGCGCCACGATCGGCCAGCTGGACGAAGAAGCGCTTTACTATCTTCGTGCCCGGGGAGTCGGCTTGGAAGCGGCCCGAAATCTTTTGACCTACGCCTTTGGAAATGAATTGGTTCACGATATCCCCGTGGCGCCGGTGAGGGTCAACCTCGAGTGCCTTCTCGCCTCCCGCTTCGCCCAAACGCATCACAAATCCGCGGCATGAGATCAGCTCCACAAATGAGTTCGGTTATCTCCAAAACAGGTATCGGGCGCGCGCTGGATGTGGAACGAATTCGGCGCGATTTTCCGATTCTCCATCAAAAAGTCAGGGGAAAACCGCTGGTTTATTTGGACAGCGCCGCCAGCGCCCAAAAACCGCAGGTCGTCATCGATGCCGAAACGAACTTTTACGAAACCTATTATTCGAATATTCATCGCGGCCTTCACACACTGAGTGAAAAGGCCACCAAGGCTTACGAAGACACCCGCGCGACGTGCCAACGGTTTCTGAATGTAGCGGACGAAAGGCAAATCGTTTTTGTCCGAAGTACGACGGAAGGTATCAACCTTGTAGCGCAAACCTTCGGGCGACAGCGGATTCAAGCCGGAGACGAAGTGTTGATCACGGCGATGGAACATCATTCCAACATCGTTCCGTGGCAGATGCTCTGCGAGGAAAAGAAAGCCCATTTGAAAATCGCGCCGATCAACGATGACGGCGAGATTCTCTTGGACGAATTCGTAAAGCTCCTGTGTCCACGAACCAAAATCGTTTCCATCGTGCATGTTTCCAACACGCTCGGCACGATTAATCCCGTCAGAGAGATGATCCAAGCGGCACATCGAAAAGGGATTCCCGTCCTCGTCGACGGCGCTCAGGCGGTCCCTCACCTTGCCGTCGACGTCCGGGATCTCGATTGCGATTTTTATGTTTTTTCCGGTCATAAACTTTTCGGCCCGACCGGTTCGGGCGTCCTTTATGGAAAGACCGAACATTTGGAAGCCATGCCGCCGTATCAAGGCGGAGGCGACATGATCCTTTCCGTCTCGTTCGAAAAAACCATTTACAAAGTCCCGCCCGGGAAGTTCGAAGCCGGCACGCCGAACATTGCCGGCGTGATCGGATTGGGAGCCGCAATCGATTATGTAGCGCAAATTGGGTACGAAGCGATCGGGGCCCATGAACGCGAACTTCTTCAGTACGCCGTCAAACGGCTTTCCGGCATTCGCGAGTTGCGGCTCATCGGAACGGCCAAGGAGAAAAGCGGAATACTCTCGTTCGTTTTGAAAGGAATTCATCCGCACGACATCGGCACCATTCTGGATCAGGAAGGGGTCGCCATTCGCGCCGGACATCATTGCACGGAACCGCTGATGAAACGCTTTCAAGTGCCGGCCACGGCGCGCGCATCGCTTTCCATCTACAACACAAAAGCGGACATTGATGCGTTGGTGGCGGCGGTTCAAAAAACCATTGAGGTTTTCGGCGCATGACGGACGCGCGCGATCTGTATCAGGAAGTCATCCTGGATCATTACAAGCGTCCCCGGAATTTCGGCCCCTTGCCGGACGCCGATCACAAAGCCAACGGCCATAATCCATTGTGCGGGGACCGAGTCACGATTTATTTATCTTTGAAAGGCGACACGCTGCGGGAGGTTCATTTTGAAGGGAGCGGATGCGCGATTTCCACCGCTTCCGCTTCCATCATGACCGAAGCGCTCAAGGGAAAGACCCAAAAGGAAGCGGAGAAGCTTTTTGATACGTTTCACAATCTCGTCACAGGTAAACCGGCGGAATCGTCCAATCTTGGGAAACTCGCGGCGTTCTCCGGCGTAAGTGAATATCCCGCGCGGGTGAAATGCGCCAGCCTCGCGTGGCATACACTGAAAGCGGCTCTCGAAAACAAGAACGCAACCGTCACAACCGAAAAAGAGATTTGAACCCACTCTGCCGATCGCTCGATAGCGCCCCATTTTACTTCCGTTTGGCCTTCTGCGAACCTATGAACCTTCATGGCCGAAAGGGGAGATAAGATCCCGCATCTTAATTACGGCGCCATTGGGAACGGCCGCGTACTCGCTTTGGTCTCCCCGGAAGCGAGTATCGACTGGCTCTGCCTGCCGCGATTTGACAGTCCATCGATCTTTGCCCGCCTATTGGATCAAGACAAAGGCGGCTCCTTCAAGATCGAAAGCGCGGGGGAAGCAAAAAGCTCGCGAACCGATTACATCCAAAATACCAACGTACTTCGCACGCGGATCGAATGTGCGGACGGGAGTTTCGACGTCATCGATTTTTGTCCTCGTGTGAATCGGGGCTTGACGATGGAGGTTCCACTCGAGCTCCATCGTCTTGTCGTACCGCGAGAAGGAAGTCCTCCACTCCGAGTCCATTTCGACCCTCGGCCCGATTACGCCAGATCCCCGTTTGAAGTGATTCCGGGCCAGGGGGTGATCGAGCTCCGTAACGGATCGGCTCGCTTTTATCTGCATACCAATGCGCCGGTCACTTATGTGCGGAATCGCCAACCGTTTCAGCTTTCAGAACCGACCTATTTCGTTCTCGCGTATGGCGCCCCCAGTAGCATCAACTCGTCGGCCGCAGTTCAACAGCTGCTCGATCTCACAATCGCCACTTGGCGGACCTGGGTGAAGACCTGCGCGTTACCCTCATTTGCCGCCGAAACAGTCTTGCGCTCCGCCCTCTGCCTCAAACTGCACATTTTTGAAGATACGGGTGCCATCATTGCAGCCGCCACGACAAGCATTCCCGAAGCTTTGGGAACGGAGAGGACGTGGGACTATCGCTATTGTTGGCTTCGTGACGCGGCTTTTGTCGTGGAGGCACTCCGGCGTTTGAGCCATCTCGCAGAAGGAGAAGCCTTTGTAAGATTCCTTCTGGAGGTTGCGCAAGAGGGTCCGCTCCAACCGGTGTACGGGATCGGAGGGGAAAAAGTCTTGCCCGAAGAACGGCTGGATCACCTGCACGGCTTTGCGGGTTGCAAACCGGTTCGGATCGGCAATGCAGCCTACCTTCAGAAGCAACACGATCTGATGGGAGAAATTATTCTCTGTCTTGAAACACTCATGACCGACGAGCGCATTGTGCATGAAAAGACCGACAGGCTGATGCGGCTGGTGGAAAGGTTGGTGGAGGAATCGATTAAGCTTGCACCCTTGAAAGATACGGGCCCTTGGGAATTTCGAACCTTGGAGCAGGATCATACGTTTTCCAAAGTCATGTGTTGGGTTGCGGCTCATCGAGGAGCGGAGCTCGCGGCGCGGTTTGGAAACCCGGCTACGGTCGAGCGATGGTCATCGTGGGCCAAGGCCTTTGGAGAGGAGATTCTTCGGCGGGGATACAACCCGCGGCTTGGCTTTTTCACACAGATCTTGGACGGAGAAAATCCCGATGCATCGAATCTCCTCCTCCCGACATTGGGGATCATCGATCCGCGCGATCCACGTTTCCAGTCGACCGTCGAAGCATACGAACGCCTACTTGTCCGGAACGGCTGGATGCTTCGTTACAAGAACCGGGACGATTTCGGCGAAACCACGAGTGCTTTCTCGATCTGTTCCTTTTGGTGGGCGGAAGCTTTGGCGCTGGCCGGCCATCTCGACCGGGCAGTGGAACTTTTCCAACGTCTCGTTACGTACGCCAATCCGCTCGGCCTTTTCTCGGAGGATGTTGATCCGACGACGGGTAAACTGCTGGGAAATTTTCCGCAGGCCTATACTCACGTCGGTCTGATCCATGCTGCCATTACGATCGGTGAGCTTCTCGAAGCTAGAGACGCAAAGTTCCGTGCCTGGACTTAAATTACGTGAGTTGAGAAAGTTCATTCAAGATCTCGAGCACCTCGTCCGAACGTCTCAAATTAAAACGGGCGCGGGTTGGAGCAACGCCGACACGGCAAGTCCACGTGGTTGGGGGTAAGGCCTCGAACATCTCCTCATCCGATTGATCATCTCCCATCGCGAGGACGAAAGAAGACGTGGTGTCCACCTCTTCCCAGATGTGGCGAATGAGCAAACCCTTGTTGATGCCCACCGGCCGAACCTCGACCACTTTATTGGCCTGCATTACGGTCACCGGAAGATTGGTTAATGTCTCTTCCAAATGAATCTTAAGTTCCAAGGCCTGCCATTCGCCGAATTTTTCGTTCACGGCCCGGTAATGCCAGGCCAAACCCGTTTTCTTTTCCTCCACAAATGAGCCCGGGATGCGGTCCGCGTGGTCTTTTAAGATTTTTGCGACCTGTTCCTTCCATTCGGTTACGAGGGAAGTGAGCGTTTTCCACTCGCCGGATCCCATCTTCCTCAAAAACATTCCATGTTCCGCGGCCAGACCGGTTTGGGATTGGCCAAACCATTTGTCGAGGTCCTCGGTGGTTCGGCCACTGATGACATAAACCAGATTCTTGGGATTCCCCGACAGACGGCCGAGAATGGCGAGAAGCTCTTTGGGCGGCTTGGCATCCTTGGGGTCCATGGCGAATGGGACCAGCGTTCCATCGTAGTCGAGAAGAATGAACCGTTTCGCCGCCCGTACGTAATCGATCTTCAAATTGAGAAAGTGCGCCCGTAGATCCTCGGTTTCAGAGATGATCGAAATGACCTTAGTCCGCAGATCACCGAGGAATCGTGTCGCCCATCCCTTGGCACTAAACGTTTTTGCGTACTGGTAATTTTCGGCCGCCCGTTTCGCCCGCTCCGGCTCCTCCATGGCGAGTGCCTGATGAATCGCGTTGGCCACACCTTGCGTCTCCCAAGGATTAATGAGCAGCGCGCCCGACAGGGAACGTGCGGCACCCGCAAACTCGCTTAGGACTAGAACACCGTGACGCTTCCTCTGACATACAGAGTATTCGAGACATACCAAATTCATACCGTCCCGAATCGAAGTTACGAGCAAAACGTCGGCTCGTTCATACAGTGCGCAGAGTTCCTCGAAAGAGAAATCGCGGACAAAGTACTGGATCGGCGTATATCCCGGTGCGCCGAACCTGCCGTTGATTCGGCCGACCAATTGATCGAGTTCATCCTTCTGGCGTTGGTACTCGCGAACGTCCGTGCGCGACGGAACAGCCACTTGGAGTAATACGACCTTTCCCTTCCATTCCGGATGTAATTCCAGAAATCGTTCAAATCCTCTCAGTTTGTGGGGTAGCCCCTTGCTGTAGTCCGACCGGTCCACGCCCAGCACCAATTTCACGCTGGAATATCGTTCGTTGAGTTCCGTGCGCAAGGGGCTCTCCCTTTTTCGATCGATTTCCTTGCCGAAGATCTTCGGATCAATGCCGATGGGATAAGTTCCGTAAAGAATTTTTCGGTCTCCGTAGCGCAGTTCCGTCGGATGGATTTCCAGTCCTAAAATCCGCGAACATGTGACGGCGAAGTAACGAGCGTAGTCGTGGGTTTGAAAACCAATCAGGTCGCTTCCCAAAACCCCTTCCAGAAGCTCCCGCCTCACCGGAAGCAGGCGATAGAGTTCGGACGAAGGAAAAGGAATATGAAGAAAAAAGCCGATTCGCAACTTTGGGCGCGCTTCGCGAAGAAGCTTGGGAAGCAATAGGAGGTGATAGTCGTGAACCCACACCAAGGTGTCGTCCTTGCATGCGTCGAGGACGACCGCGGCGAACTTCTCGTTTCCTTTCTTGTATTCATCCCAGAAAGGGAGAGAGAAATCGACTCGCTCCGGAAAATAGTGGAAGAGAGGCCAGAGGACCGAATTTGAAAATCCATTATAAAACTTTTCCACTTCTTCGTTGGAAAGAAAAACCGGCTGGTAAGCGGAGGAACGATTGAACATTTCTCTCACCGACGGCTGTTCGTTTTCCGGAACGGCGGCTCCGGCCCAACCGATCCAAAGGAACTTCATCTCTTGCTTCAAAGGGTCCAAGGCCGAAACAAGTCCGCCCGAGCTCGGCGAAGACATCCAATCGGATTCGCGTTTCTCCAAATGGATCGGAAGCCGGTTCGATACGATGATGAGTTTGGGGTCCATCCCGCTCACGTCCCGGAAGTCGTCTTTAGAATCCTAGAGCGAGGCGCGCGGACTCGGACATTTTCTCCGGCGTCCAGGGGGGGTCGAACACGAGATCGATCTTGGCCTCTTTGACCCCGGGTACCGCCTTGGTTTTCATCTGCACTTCTGAAGGCAGCTGTTCCGCGGCGGGGCAATTCGGCGCCGTCAGTGTCATCCGCACGGTCACTTGATTGTCCGAACCGATAACGACGTCGTAAATCAGGCCGAGGTCGTAAATATTGACCATGGGGATTTCAGGATCGAAAACCGTTTTGATGGCGTCCAAAATATTCGCCTTCAGTTCTTCGGGCGTGCTCGGAGGAATCGGACTGTTCGGATTGAGAACGGAAAATCCGGTCTTCCCCGCCTCTTCTTTCCAATCGACCGTGGCCCCGTTCAGGCATTTCGCACTCTCCGGATCGATGCGGGTGACGAATCCCCCATCCCGAATCAGGGCATCGTTGGGTTTCTCGGCATCGTAATCTTCCAACGAGAAATTGTACGTAAAACCAGCCCCACTGGGGTGGGCAATAATCCTCAACGCCGCACCCGGTTTGTTGTTCGCGGCCATGAACGCCGTGACTTTGGCTCTCGCTTTTTCCGTGAATGTGATCATCAACGTCCTACAGGACATAGTTGAGCCCAAAACCCATGCGCCAGTCAAATCGCTTGTCGGAGGTCACGGGCATTTCGCCCCGGAGCTGGAGCCACAGTTGCCTCGTAATTCCAAGATAAAGCTCCGGTAAGACTGACAAATACGTCGTGCCGCGCTCCTCGGCTTCCAAAACCGTCTGGCCCTGAAGGGCGAAAGCTGCCGACAGCCGATCAAAAAATGGCACCACCGTTCCGGCCCTATATACGAACTCATTCCCAGAATGCGGATCCAGCACCGAACCGTGCAGGAGATGAGAGGATTCCGGTGCCGTCGGGCCAGCGGAACGACTGCCGTCGTCTCCGCTGAAAGAGATACGCCAACCGCTTTGCACGTAATGCATCGTTTGGCCGGTCATGACGTGAACCGCGGCATAAGGCAACCATTCATAATGTCCTGCCCCCAAATGAGCGTCCTCGTCGCCCGTGGGAAACTCGATTTGAGAACCGACGAGGATCTTGCTCTGGTTCTGATTCCAACGAAAAGGGAGGAACGTGGTCTCCATGGCGATATCGGAAAGACCGAACGTGGATTCATTGTTCTCCGTTACCATTCCAAAGGGGATCACCAGAGAGCTTCGAAACCAAGGGGTCAAGACCGCCTCGCCGCGGACGTGCGAGGACCAATAATCGATCTTGTCCCGGTCCTCGGCAACCGATCCGTAGACGGTCGAAGCGTCCAAAAGGCCGTGCACCTCTTCGTTGCGGCTCGCCTCATGCCCATCGATCGGGCAGCCGTTCAGGCCGCATGTAGCCCAAGCTGAATCCGATATCGCTGGAATCGCCAGGGACAATAAAATCCCCGCTCGGAAAGATCGTCTTAGTCCATTCATAATAAAAAACGGGCGCACCTTACCAAAATAGGGCCAACTGTAAAGACAGGGCCCGAATCGCCACTCAATCCGTTTTCGGCTTCCTTTCCTCGTCGGTGGCGGCGTCATCATCGTCAAATTTTGCGCGTGCTAAATCTTCAAACTGCTCCCGGCGATAGCCGCAAGCCTGCTCGTAGTGGTCTGTCAGGCGTTTCATGTTTTGTTTATCGAGGTCATCGAGTCCATATCGGGAGGGCAGACTTTCCCCGGTCGTGAGAAGTTCCAGCCCTTCCTGCACCTTGGCCGGTTTCTTCTTATCGATCCCGTAACATATGGTTGTGGCGGCCAACTCCAGAATGCCGGCCGGTTCCTTGGCCACTATTCCCACGACACCCTCCTTCGCCCATCGGTAGGCCCGTTCCTTATTCCCTCGGATCCCGGCGAAAAAACGAAACCAGAATGAATCCGGAAGAATTCGGTGAAGCGCCCCGCGAAAAACCGCGGCGTACTGCCTCGTGGTGTACCCGTCCGGATGATGGAAGTCCGACGGAAGCTCCATCGCCTTTTCCCACGCCAAATCCATCGGCTTTGCGATGCGAAGACTCTTGAGCTTCGCTCCCCACGTGGACGCCTGCATGGAGTAACAGGCTCCCTTCACGAGGTAACATTCGGGGTTCTTGGGGGCCAGCCGAACGCACTCATCCGCATGCCGATGACAATCGCCGGCCAGTTCCAATTTACGCCTCGTGTATTGGTTGCGTGTTTCCGGCGTTTCCAAAAGGTAGAGTTCTTCCTTGCGCCAAAACGCGCATCGCCCCCTTGCCCAGTGCAGGTAAGGTTCGTTCGAACCGATCTGCTCCAATCGATCCAAAACGCTTTCGACTCGATCGATATGATCGGGAACGGAAAACGCATAAAACCAATGTTCGGCTTCCTCCACCAAGGCGGAAGTCGAAGCGACGTCCTGTCCGTATGCGCAACAGCTGCTCCACGACCAGATCGTCATCGCGGGTACCAGGACTCGGGCACTTCCGTTCATCCATTTAAATATCGGGCGCATTCGGTCTCGCAACAATCCCTTGACATTGTACCGATACAGCGATACAAAACCCCGCCACAATCGAATATGCACGCGGAAATCATAACCCCAAAAACCAGAAGCCATAAAGGCACTTATCCCTTGAAATCGTATGTAAAACAACTGAGAAGGATCTTCACCTGTCCGAAATCACCGGAGGAAATGGAGGACTTTATCGAAGATTTTATGTCCCCTTCGGAGGTCCGGCAGTTCGTGGAACGATGGCTTATCGCAGAGCTGCTTCTGAGAGGCCAGAGCCAGAGGAAGGTAAAGCAGAATCTGGGGGTCAGCATCTCTAAGGTTTCCCGGTGCGCCAACGTCGTCAATTATGGAAACGGCGCGTTCCGGCGGACGTTTCTTCGCCTCCACCCTAAAACGACTCCAACAACATAAACCGAAGTTTTTCGTTGACAGTGTATCGCCGTACCGATACGTACGTATATAGCGTATGGTTGTACCAGTACGTTTTTCCGGGTAGGCGAAAAACGGAGGTGCACGATGCTCGAGGTCCTTCTCTCTCTCCTCGGAGGGGTCCTTCACGGAGCAATTCTGGCTGCGTTCCGCTGCGAGAAATCGCTTCGCCGGTTCGACCGGCTTCTTCTGCCGAGCCTCTTCATCTTCCTTTTTTTTATCGGGTACTCCGTCGGTTGTGATGCGAAGGTGATCGCCAAATTTGGAGCGCTCGGATTTAACGCCACGATCCTCGCCCTCAGCGGAATCTTGGGAAGCCTTGCCACCGCTCCCTTGGCCAAGCGAATCGTTCTCAGCAACAAACGCCTCTCTCACATGATTTCCGAACGGAGGATCTCACGGAAAACGGAGGCTCCTTTCGCCGGTCTCCGGTCCTCGGCATCGATCATGATTTCTTTCATCGTCGGTCTCGCACTGGGCGCCAGGATTCCCTTCGGCGCGAGTTCATGCACGATCAGCGCCCTCACCGTATGGTCTCTTTATCTTCTGATGTGGGTGGCGGGCGTCACCACCGGAGGCGATCGGAACGCGATGAGAACGCTGAAAACCACGCATCCACTCACCCTCGTCGTTCCTCTTTTGATCATGGTAGGGACCCTGGCCGGTACGGGAATCGTCGCGCATGTCCTCCCTAATGTCTCCCCAAGCCAGGCCATGGGCGTGGGCGCGGGAATGGGCTACTACAGCCTTTCCTGCGCCCTCATCACGAACAAGGTCGGTCCCATGTTGGGAGTCACGGCCTTGTTGGTGAATCTCATACGGGAAGTGGTGACGATCGGCTTCGCTCCGATCATCGTTCGTTTTTTCGGCCCCTTTGGTTTGCTGGCCGTCGGGGCTACGACTACCGCCACGTCTTCCCTGGCCTCGGTCAGTATTTGCGCAGGACGAATCTATGTTTTTCTAGCCGTAATAAACGGGCTCGTTCTGACCGTGGCTGTTCCGTTCCTCATTACGATGATCCTTCAGGTGGGCGGATAACATCTTCCGGGATCATGATGCCCCTCAAGTTCTTATAAAGCTCCGCACGTAGAAATCGACAGTCCGAAAAAAGATACGTAGTTTTGTGTTTCATGACATCGAAAGGGTCTTCTCCGTCTCCACAAGACAACAGGTCCAAAAAACCTCCGGATCTTCGGGAATTCACGCCTCGTTCGGTGATCGTCGGAATTCTGGTGGCGGTCCTCATGGGAACATCCTATCCCTACGTCGTCTTGAAGCTCGGTTTTGGGCCGAATATTTCCGTCGTTTCGGCGTTTTTTGGGTTCTTGGCGCTTGGGTTTGTCTTCAAAGATTACAACCGCTGGGAGAACAATATCGTTCAAACGGCTGGCACTTCCGCGGGACAACTGGCGTTCATGTGCGTCCTTCTCGCTGCATTCGACATGTTGCGCGCCAGCAAAACAGTGCATTTCGATATGGAATTGACGTGGCTTCAGTCGTTCCTCTGGCTCATGACCGCCGGCCTGCTGGGTGTGTTTTTATCCGTCCCGATGCGGCGCCATTTTGTCGTGGACGAAAATCTTCCCTATCCGGACGGCACGGCTGCCGGCACGACGCTCATCGTCTTGGACCAACGCGGGTCCACGGCCAAGCGAACCACGCAAGCGATGTTGTTCGGTTTGGCGGCTTCCGCCTTCCTCATGTTGATGACGGAGGACGCGTATGTATTGAATTGGTTCCCGTCCGTTCTTCCCCTCGGGACCGTCCTGATGCAGACGATGGGGGTCGGTGTGAATTGGAGCTTACTATCCGTCGGTTCCGGAATGCTGGTGGGACTTCGAATTGACGTCAGCATGTTGATTGGAGGCACGCTTTCATGGGTGATCGCACCCTATCTCCTTTCCCGCTATGGATTGCTGCCGGAGGTCAAGCGAAACAACGTTCTTTTTTGGGTCATGTGGCCCGCAACGGGGATGTTGGTCGCGGGCGGAATTACGGCGCTCTTTTTGCGTTGGAACATTCTGGTTCGTACGTTCAAGAATCTTTCGTCTCCGACGGTCGCAGGGCACGAATTCCCCCTGCGCTGGGTTTGGACCGGTGCAACCCTCTCGGCCATTGCCTTGGTGATCGTGCAAAAGGTTTTTCTCGGCCTCGAGGTGTGGGCAACGGTGGTTGCCATACTTCTTTCGGTCCCGCTCATGCTTGTTTGTCTTCGAGTGCTCGGCGAAACGAACTGGGCGCCCATCAGCGCGCTCTCGAACATGATGCAGGGGATCTTCGGCGTTCTTGCACCGGGGCACATCCAGGCCAATATGCTCGCCAGCGGAACCACGGGAACGATCGCCGCCGGATCCGAGGCTTTGATGCAGGACTATAAAGCCGGCGAACTGATCGGTTCGACCCCCAGATACTTGACGTACATGCAGATCATCGGCACGCCGATCGGCGCCGCCGCCGTTTCCTTCATATATCCGATTCTCCGAAACACGTACGGGATCGTCGGAGAACATGCCGGCCTCACCTCGCCGATTTCCCGAAAGTGGGCCGGCTTTGCGGAAATCCTCTCGCGAGGTTTTGAGGCGCTGCCGCCCGGCTCGCTCGTCGCCTTGGCGATCGGGATCGGTTTGGGAATCCTTCTGCCGATTCTCGAAGGCCGTTTCGACAAGAATTGGGTTCCGTCGCCCACAGGCCTCGGAATCGGAATGTTGGTCCCATTTTCCGTCATTTTCATGATGTTCGTCGGCGGATTTCTGGATATCCTATGGAAAAAAGCCGCGCCAAAAGCGCACGGGGTGTTATCCACACCGCTTGCATCTGGTTTGATCGCAGGGGAAGCCATTGTCGCCGTGGTAGTTCCACTACTGGTGCTTTTGGGGATCGTCCATGCGTCATAGGTAATTTTACGAGGAGGCTTGAATGAATCAATTTCGAATTCTATTTCTTTCTCTGGTACTTATCGCACTTCCCACGGCGTCGCTCGCGTATATCGGCGCCGGAATCGGCGTCGTGGATGAGGACCACTTCGGCTATGCCCTGGTGTTTGGAGCGCAGCTCCCCCTCAACTTCGGTCTCGACTTCCAGGTCGTCAGTTTCGCCGATACCGGAACGCCCGATAATTATTGGGTCCAGGGAAACGCGGATCTTTCGTACGATTTCAATTCGTACTGGAAGAAAGTCAGTGAGACCATCGAGCTCCACCCCTATGTAAAGGGAGGATTCACGTACGGCGCATCGTTGTTGGACAGCAGCGGTATCGATATTCAGGCGAGCCACGGCCCGGGATTTAATTTCGGCGGCGGTGTGGATTGGAAAATTCTTGGTTTCATCACCGTCGGTGTCGATTTCACGGAAACGATCGCACATCTCGACGGAATATCGGTCGCCGGTATCACGCTTCCCGACAAAACAGCCAAGGTTTTCACTGTTCTCGGCCTCGTAAAATTTTTCGCTTACTAAGGACCCGTGACAGCGGCCTTGAACTCCGGCATGAGGGCTTGGGACGTCATGCCGGGAACGAAGAGTGTTTTGTTTTTATTTTTCGCGCCTGCGACAATTCGAATGAACGTCTTCGGAACGTGAAATCGATCGGCCAGAATTTCAATCAATCTCCTGTTCGCGGCTCCCTGGACGGGACGCGTGTTCAGACGAACCTGGAGGATTCCGTTTTTCATCCCCGCAATCTCCTCCCGCTTGGCTCTTGGCTGCACACGAACGGGAATATAGACTCCACCGTCCGCCTCTCGGATCTGCGATGTCACAATCGCGAACCGGGTTGGGGCTCAGGATTCTGTGTGGCCATTTGAAGCGGCATTCTGCACAACGGATCTTTCCAATCCTCGGGGATATTCGAGCCGCCTCGCGCCACGAATGTGCTCTGCAGAATCTTCTTCAAAACATTCGTAATGTCCGAGCGATATTTTAAGGACGGCCGCAAGCTGTATCACGTTTATCTCCTTCGGACGCCTGCGGCAAATGCTCGCGATCTATACCGGCGTGCCGCCTGCCGTAACCGGAGGTGTGTTCGCCCTGTGGCTGTCCACTAATGACGATGGCGATGGTGGATGTCGGGTAGATGGGGATGGGAATGAGTCAGCGGCTGATGAACATGAAAGTGTTCATGCGGCTCGGGTCCTTCCGTTCCATCATGCTCATGTTGATGATGTTCATCACGAACATGGCGATGACTGTGACCCGCGGATTCGTGCGTGTGCCCATGTTCGTGGCGTTCTCGATAAAGTGCCCAGACACCCGCAGCCATCAAAAGGGAGGCCATCCATTGATACGTCGCCGGATGATCTCCCAGAAGGAGAACGGAAAGAACCATTCCCATGAAAGGGCCGCTCGCAAAGTAGGTACTTGTACGCGCTGAGCCGATGATCCTCAGAGCTTGCACAAAAAGCACGAGACTCAGGCCAAAACTTACGGCTCCAATTCCCAGGACTCCCGCCAGGCGCCAGCCTAAGGCTGCAGTTCCACCGAACATCCATCCGAGTGTCGTGTTGAATATTCCGGCGCCCAAACCTTTGACGCCGGCAAGCACAATCGGTGGAAGATCTTCAATATCTCGCGTGAGATTGTTGTCGATCCCCCAGAACAGGCAGGCGCTCAAAATCCAAAGAGCCGCGAGGGAAACCCGTGAGGAGCTGAATTGAACACTGACGATCACGGCTCCCGCCACAACCAGAGCTTTTCCAATCCAGACTCGCCGACCGACATGTTCATGAAATACGAGCCACGCTATGAATGTGGTGGCGACGGTTTCAAGGTTCAACAGTGCGGACACTTCAAAAGCAGAACCGTAGGAGATCCCCATCGTGAGACATACGGGAGCTACGATACCTCCCGAAATAATGGCTCCGATCAACCGCTTCTGCTGTCGTGGGTTGAGATTTTTCAGTGGAGCCAGTATGGGTTTTCGCAAAGCGAATCCGAGTCCCAGCAATCCAATGCCCGATCCGATGTAGAGGAGGCCCGCCATCAGGAGCGGAGGTACTTCGCCGATCATTATTTTGATTAGGACCGGCGAAATTCCAAAAAGCGCCGCGGAAAGAAGCGCTAGGAACGGGCCACGATTCATCATGATGGCAGTATAATTACTTCAGAATGACTAGAATATGAACGGTCTCACCTGCGGGACGATTAGCTTGCGCTCAATTCGCCCGCTTTTTCCGTGGCCTGCGCTGCGAGAGCTAAAAAACCGGGAATCCGACGCCGGTCCGAACACGTGTCGCCTATTTGTCCGGAGGAAGCTGAACTTTTACGGCTGTTGGAGATTCTCCTTCGTTATAGTAAACCACAGCACGGGCACCGACTTTCACGTCGGATAAAGTCGCGGGCTTGGAGTCCTTGACGAAATGGGTCTCTTTGGCAAGTTGAGCGGAGAAGAGTTTTCCCTCCGTCGTTTTCAATTCAACATGCGCGGAATCGATGGCTGTAACGCTCCCCATAACATGATGTTTTGCTTCATGCGCATAGGCGCCGGATACGAGCATGAATGACAACAGAAGGATTGCTTTATACATCTTTCTCTCCTTTCAATGTTGATGTTTGCGTGTTTCGGGAGCCTTCTTTCCCTCTCCCAAAAATTTTAAGATCTCTTCGTTCTCTTTGAACTCCTCAAAGCTTTTTGGATTCAGGTTTTCCATCTCCTCCGTCTCTTCCTGAGAAAGATTCGGGAGATGCCGGATGAAATGAACGAGATGCCACGATTGGACGTCCGATTCGGGAGTGTCGTCTCCCCACGCCGGCATTCCGGTCAGGCGAATTCCATTCTTGATCGTGTAGAACAGTTCGCCGTCCGAAAGGGACTGAGTGGGAGACTTTCGCATGTCCGGCGCCTTGGGATACATATTTCGTCCCATCTCGGTCCCACCACCTCCATCGTTGGCATGACACGAGGCGCAGTGATCCGCGAAGTGAGCCATTCCGGACTTTACGACTTCGGGTGTCGCGGGGACCGGATTTTTCATCTCTCTTGCTGCGCGCGGCACGGCCCAACGGCGAAACTGTCTGGCCATGAATTTCTCGATCTTTGTCGGCTGATCTTTCGCGCTGAACCCGTAAACTACGATGTGCACGAAGGCCGCCGAACCACCCAAGACCATCAAAATAAGAACGGCCAACCCTATTTTCGTCCGGAGTTTCATTTACTAGGCGGCGGGAGGGGGACCACCGTTCCCTCGCGCATCTCGAACTTCCATTTCCAAATCGAGTACAAAACAGGGTAGACCAGAAGCTCCAGTGTGAAAGAGGTAAAGAGTCCGCCGACCATGGGTGCGGCGATCCGTTTCATCATGTCGGCCCCCGTGCCGATCGACCACATGATCGGCAAGAGCCCCATAAACGCCGCCATGACCGTCATCATCTTGGGCCGGATTCTCCGGACGGCGCCGTGGAGGATCGAATCCTCCAAATCCTTGTATGTTCGCATCTCCCCTTTCCGCACTTTTTCCTCGTACGCGAGATCCAGAAACAGCAACATGAAGACCCCGGTCTCGGCATCCAGCCCCATGAGGGCAATCATCCCGACCCACGCGGCGATCGAAAGGTTGTAGCCGAGAAGATACATGAGCCAAATGGCGCCGATGAGGGAGAAGGGAACGGCCAGCATCACGATGCCGGCCTTCACCATCGACTTCGTGTTCATAAAGAGAAGAAGGGCAATCAGAAAAATGGTCAGCGGCAGAACGACTTTAAGCCGCTCGCGCACACGCGCCATGTTTTCGTACTGGCCGCTCCATACGAGGTAATACCCCTTGGGCAGCTCGAGCTTTTTCTTGACGGCAGCTTTCGCTTCATTGACATAGCCGCCGATGTCCCGCCCGGTCATATCGACATATACATACCCCGCAAGTTGGCCGTTCTCGTTACGGATCATGGCGGGGCCTTCCATCATCTTGATGTCCGCGATCTGAGCGAGAGGGATTTGCGCCCCCGAAGGCGTGGGGACGAGGACCCGTTTCAATCGCGGAATGCTGTCCCGGAATTCCCGGGCGTAGCGGACGTTGACGGAATAGCGTTCGCGTCCTTCCACGGTGGTCGTGATGTTTTCACCCCCGATCGCCGACATGATGATCGTTTGCGCGTCCTCCACGGCCAGGCCGTAACGGGCCAATTCGTCCCGGTTCAAGACGAAATCGAGGTAATAGCCTCCGGCCGTCCGCTCGGCGAGGATGTTCCGCGTCCCTGAAACTTCCCGGAGAATCCCCTCCAGATCTTCGCCGATCTTCTGGATGACTTTGAGATCCGCCCCCAGGACTTTGATTCCGATCGGCGTTCGCACGCCGGTCGAAAGCATGTCGATCCGGTTCTTGATCGGCATCGTCCAAATATTGGGAATCCCGGGAAGCTTGAGCTTGGCGTCCATCTCGTTCTGAAGTTCCTCGAACGTAATGTGGTCGGGCGTGATCCGGGAAAAAACGGATTGGAGAAAACCGGGCATCCACGAATACCAGCGCTTTACCTTCCGCCATTCAGCCGGCGGTTTTAAAATGACCGTCGTTTCGACCATCGAGAACGGCGCGGGATCGGTCGGCGAGTTGAATCGCCCCGATTTTCCGAACACCCGCTCCACTTCGGGAAAGGTCCGGAGGATTCGATCCTGAATTTGGAGAATCCGTTGAGCTTCGGTCACCGACATTCCGGGGAGCGCCGTCGGCATATAAAGGAAGGCCCCTTCGTTGAGCGGAGGCATGAACTCCGAGCCGAGTTTCAAATAGACGGGAA
Organism: Bdellovibrionota bacterium; assembly: GCA_035292885.1. Lineage (NCBI taxonomy): Bacteria > Pseudomonadati > Bdellovibrionota > Bdellovibrionota bacterium. The sequence continues at coordinate 22,179 of DATDPG010000041.1, forward strand.
CCGTGGACGCCATCAGGAGCCCCGTGATGACCAACGTCTTCCATCGGTGTTCCAAAACCCATCGGCAAACCGGTTCGTAGACTTTGAACAGAATCCGGCTGATCGGGTGTTTTTCCTCCGGGTAATACCGGCCCACGGTCACGGTATTGACGATCCACGAAAGCCAGCGCGGCTTCCAATGAACGTAATCCATTCTCGTGAACATCATCCGCATCGCGGGATCGAGTGTGATCGCAAGAAGCGCGGCGATCGCCATCGCGAGATTCTTCGACCAGGCGAGCGGTTTGAACAAACGCCCTTCCTGATCGATCAGCGTGAATACGGGCACGAACGCCACGGCGATCACCAGAAGGGAGAAGAAGACGGACGGGCCCACCTCCTTGAGAGCCTGGAGACGAATGAGATGAAAATCCCCCTTGCGACCTCCGGCAATCCACTGTTCGAGGCGCTTGTACGCGTTTTCGACCTCCACGATCGCCCCATCCACGAGAACACCGATGGAGATCGCGATCCCGGCCAAAGACATAATGTTGCTCGTCAGTCCCATCAAGTAGAGCGGAATGAACGCCAACAATACGGACACGGGTATGGTGACGATCGGAATGATCGCGGAAGGGACATGCCACAAGAAAAGCAGGATCACGAGGCTGACGATGATCATCTCCTCCTTGAGGGAATGAATCAGCGTTTCGATGGAATGCCGGATCAATTCCGATCGATCGTACGTCGTGACGATCTCGACCCCTTCCGGCAACGTGGGTTTGAGTTCTTCGAGTTTGGCTTTCACGCGGTTGATGATGGTCAAGGCGTTTTCGCCATGGCGCATGACGATGACTCCGCCGACCGTATCGCCGATGCCGTCGAGATCCGCCACGCCACGGCGAATATCGGGACCCAGCGCCACATTCGCCACGTGCTTGAGCAAGATCGGCGTGCCTGAAGCGTGGTCCACGGCGACGACGATCTTGTCGATGTCTTCCACCGATTTCGCGTACCCGCGCCCCCGCACCATATATTCCGTGCCGGCGAACTCCAGAAGGCGCCCGCCCACCTCCTGGTTTCCTTTGCGGACGGAATCGATGACCTGTGTGAGAGGAATATTGTAGGCAAGGAGCAAATTCGGATCGACGTTGACCTGATATTGCTTAACAAAGCCGCCGATGGCGGCCACCTCCGATACGCCGGGAACGGCCTGCAGATGGTACCGAAGGTACCAATCTTGAAGTGTTCGCAGTTGCGCGAGGTTGTTCTTCCCCGATCGGTCCACCAAGGCATATTGGTAAACCCAGCCAACGCTGGTGGCGTCCGGGCCGATTTCCGTTTTCACTCCCTCGGGAAGGGTAGGAAGGATCTTGCTTAAATATTCAACAACGCGGGAACGGGCCCAATAAATGTCGGTCCCATCCTGGAAAATGACATAGACGTAGGAGTAACCGAAATCGGAAAAGCCCCGAATCGCCTTGATCTTAGGGGCGCCGAGAAGCGCGGCGACGATGGGATACGTGACCTGATCTTCCAAAATGTCGGGGGAGCGGTCCCAACGAGAATAGACAATGACCTGGGTATCGGAGAGATCGGGGATCGCATCGAGCGGAATGTTTTTGACGCACCAAAGCGCTCCGAGCATCGCCGCGATCACGAAAATCATGACGAGCGCTCTGTTCTTCGCGGAAAATTCGATGATCTTCTCAACCATGATCGCGTCCTTTAGTGTCCGGCATGTGGGGAGGTGGCCGGAGGGGTGGCTGACGGGCTTTTCTTCAAAAACGCATTGAGCGCTGCTTTGAAACGGGATTCGGAGTCAATGAGGAAGTTCGCGGAGGTCACCACCTCCTCCCCTTCCGAAAGGCCGTTCATGACTTCGTAATACCCGACCGCTTCGCGGCCCAGGACGACCGGTCTCGGCTCAAACTCTCCCTCCCCCTTTTTCACGAAGACGATCTGGGTCTCCCCGGTGCTGAGAATCGAGCTGTCGGAAACCGCCACGACGTTCCCCAGCGGGATTCGGATTTTGATGTGAACGAAGGTCTCGGGCCGGAGACGCTCGTCCGGTGTTTTGATTTCGGCGCGCACCTTCACCGTCCGGGTCATGGCGTTCAAGACCGGATCGATCGCCCTAATACTCCCCCGAAACGTGCGACCCGGAATTGAGGGACTCGTGACAACGACCTCTTGCCCGGAACGAAGGAGGTCGACTTCGTACTCATAAACTTGCGCGTAGACCCAGACCGTTTTCCCGGGCAACAAGAGATTGAGCGATTCCGAAGCACCGCCGGCAATCTGGCGGATCTGTGAATCCGAAAGACCCAGGAGGCGGAGCTTGAGCGCCGCGGCCTTGATGAGGTTCTCCGCCTCCTCGCGGGCCGTGGGCCAGGGGCTATTCTTGATTCGCTCCTTGGCCGCCACCGCCTCGCGGTATTCGGCCATCGCGTTGTACAGTTCCGGATCGAACGCCACACGGCCCACGGTGCGAATTTCCAAATCGAGCGGCCGCCGCGTCACCGTTTCGGTCGTGACACCGATCAACTGCTGTCGCTCCGTCGGAATAGTCACCGCCGCGTGCCCTCCGACCGACCCGCCTCCTCCCGTTGCTTCATCCTCGTACACGGGAATGAAATCCATCCCCATCTCGTCTTTGGATGGCGTGGGAGAGGTCACATCGAGGCGCATCGGGTGGCGGTAGAAAAGGATTTTCCGCTCCCCTGGTTCCAGTTGAGATTGCACGGGCGCTTGAGAGGGAGGAGCGATCTCGTCGACCGCCTGGAGCGGCATCTGGCAGATGGGGCAATTGCCCGGCGTATCCGAAACAATTCCGGGATGCATCGAGCACTGATAACGCTTTTTGATTTGGGCGGTTGCCGCGGTTTCTCGGCTTAGCCTCCATGCCCACCACGTAACCGTTCCGGCCACGAAAAGGACAAGCAAACCACCCGCCGCAATCACGACTCGCTTTTTCAAGGCCGGCCTCCTGTAAATTCGTCCGAATCAACTCCCAGGACCCGCTCCAGATGCGCCGTGCCCCGGCCGTATTCGGCGAGGTAACGGTAGTATTCCAGCCGGAAATCGATGAGTGTCCGGTCCGAGTCGAGAAGGTTCAAAAAATCCACTCGATCCGACTGATACGCGGCTTCGGCCACGCGGAGAGACTGCTCCGCTTGAGGCAAAAGGGTGGTCAGATAGAGTTCGACGAGTCTTCTCGCCGTATCCACATGCACGAAAAACTCCTGAATCTCCGATCGGGTTGCGGCCTGCGCGCCGCGCAGCATCTCCGCCGCCCGCTGCCGTTCGCTCTGTGCCGAGCTCACCTGCGACTTTTGCCGCCAAAACCAGAGGGGGACATTCAACTTAAAAAGAACGGAGGAATCATTTTGCGCCTGGAGGGATCCCCCGTAATCCCGCCATCCGTATTCGATCTGAAGGTCCGGCAAAAACTCGCTCTTCATGGCGCCGACCTCAGCTTGCATTTTTTCCAACTCTCGTTGGGCGCCGCGGATTTCGGGTCGCTCCTTGAGCGCGATCGATTCCATCTCCGCATAGGTCTTGTTCAGGGGGAGAACCCGGGGCTCTTCCAGTGGACCGAACGGATCATTCGGCTTTCGGTCGAGAAGCGCGTTGAGCCTGGCTTGAACGGTTTGAAGTTCCTGCTCGAGAGTCACGACCATGTTGTTGGCCTTCGATAGCTCCACCTGCGCGCGCAAGACATCGGACTGGGAGGTCTTTCCGACGCCGTAGCGACTGGCGGCAATCCGCGTGAACTTACGAAGGATCTCGACGTTCTCCTTCGAGATCTGCACCGACCGATCCGCGAACATGAGCGCGTAGTACGACTCCTTCACTCGGGCAAACACGTCCCGTTCCGCGGTTCGATACGCCGCCTCTTCTCTTTGAGCCGCAAAAGACGCGGCTCGTCCTTTGTAAACAAGCTTCGAGGGAAAAGGAATTGTCTGCCCGACGCGGTACCAGGTCTCCATGGCCGAGCCGAAGTCAAACGTATTTTGGTTGATCCCCTCGTATTCGACGCCGAACTCAAGATCGGGAATCGACCGCGCCACGGAGATTTGGGCGCGCGCGCTCTCCCATCGCTTTTGGGCCGCCGCGATCTCCGGATTTCGCTGCTTCGCGATTTCAAGGACGTCGCGAAGAGCGGCCGGCGGCGGGGCGTCCGCGTTCGCGTCGGCAGATGGCCCTAGGGAAAGCATCGGAACCCCCACCCACACAAACAGAGACAAAAGTGCTCCCTTCATCCGCTTGCGTTTCGAGGAATGCCTGAAGGGACGCGGCTGTTTTCTCTGTTGGATGAAGATCACCACTCCTGCCAGCACTAGCGCGGTGTCCATGGCAACCTCCCGATATCGTTCATTTGCCGCATCACCGTAAATCCTTGTTGGGCCATCTAAAAGGAATTACGTTGCAAATCCCCCGTTTGTGACACTGTCACAAAATCCGGTCGGGCGACGTATTCCTTTATGAAGAGAATTGAAGCAACAGAATGCAAGCCTGAGGAGGCGCAAGCCGACGAGGAACTGATGTCCGCGTATCAAAAAGGACAGGAGGAAGCATTTCGGATTCTTTACGACCGCTACTCCGGCCGAGTCTATGGCTACCTCCGCGTCAAACTGAGAAACCGTGACGTGGTGGATGACGCGTTCCAGACCGTTTTCTTGAAACTCCATCGGTTTCGAAGCAGGTATCTCGCAACGCTTCCCTTCGCCCCGTGGCTGTTCACGATCTGTCGGAACGTCATGTCGGATATCGGTCGTAGCCGGGCTCGCACCCGAGAGGACGTGGATGCGGTGGCGATCGAAAAGGCGACGGCCAACGAACTTGTCCCGCCAGCCGGGCTGCCCGACCTTTCGGCACTCGCTCCGGATCGGCAAATGGCTCTCAAGCTCCGGTTTGGGGAGGATCTTTCCTATGAAGAGATCGCCGAGCGGCTTGAGACCTCTCCGGCGAATGTCCGGCAACTCGTGAGCCGCGCCGTCCGGCAGCTTAAGAAAGTCTTGAAATCTGGGGAGGAAAAACCATGACCGGTCTTTCATCCACAGAAAAATGGTTCAAGGAGTTCCAGGAATTCATGACAGCGGAATCGATGGACCCGCCGAGGGGGCTCACGGAAAGCCTTTTAGTAAAAGTGCGGGCCGATTTAAATCCGCCGGCCTGGAAGGTCTTCTTCAAGTTGGGCGGGATTCATACGATCGTCGGCTCGTTGACGCTCCTCATCTGCCCTCAGTTCGGACTTGGCCCGAGCCTGGGCCTTATGAAATACCTGATGAAATTGGGACCGCACGCCTGCATGTTCGGATGCGGAATCCTGTTCCTCGGCGCCTCCGCTCTCGTCGCAAGCCTCGTGTTGAGACTGGAGGAGATCCGCGTGCTTCGGAAAACGGTTCTTCTCCAATTCGCCCTTCTCGGACTTGCCTCGATCGGCGTGTTTCTCTGTCTGGGCGCTGACGTAATTTTGGACTTGGGACTGGTCTGGATCTTGGGATCCATCCTCGGGGGGATCGCGACCCTTGAGTTGGGATGGCTGATTCGTTCGGGATTCCGCAAGGTGGATTCGTATGGCTTTTAGGAAAGTCCTGATCCCGGTCATGGTACGGAGACCATACTGCGCGCAATAAATACAAAAAGGAGATGCTGACATGAATCTATTTAAACTTGTTTCGATGGGTTGGCTGGCGTTCGCGGTAAGTCCATTCCTCGGAGGCTGTTCGGGTCATGACGAAATGGGAACGATGGGCCAGCTGTCCTCTCAGATGCAGACGCGGGAGAGCGCTTACCACGATGCCGTAGCAAGTCTTTCCGACGCGGACCAGGTCCGCGAGGAGACGAATCAATACGCGACGGACATGAACGATATGCTGTCCCAAATGGAGAGTACCTGCTCGGAGAAGATGACGGAGCATAACGGCATGATGGGAAACACCGACGTCTCTCAACTTTGCGGCATGCAGGATGACATGATGATGGCGGTCAGCGACCACCAGGAACGAATCAACGGGATGACCGACGTCGCCACCATGAAGGCGGAGTGTGGCGAACACTATCAAACGATGCAGGGAATGCTGGACACGATGGACTCGATGATGTCCGGCGACATGATGTGAAGGAACGTGATGCCAAAGGAAGAACTCTCAAAACCGGGCCATCCTCGGACAGAAGGTGGATTGAGCAAGCAAAAACTCCTCGCTCAATTCAGCGACATTGTAACGCGCTGTCCGTTTGGCCCGGCATTTTTTCTCACGAGCCTGGGAGGCCTTGTCCGGGACCGGTGTCCGGATCCCTCCGAACACCTTTCCATCGTTGAACTCCGGCTGCATAGCGGTGAGGTCCTCGATCTCTGCCATGTGATCGGCATAAGCCCTCAATGGGAAGCGCTGGCGGTCAGAGAAAAGCATGAAACAACGCACGGACGGCGCGCCATGCGCACCGATGAAGCGGCCCTGTGGGCCGTGGCTTGTCACCAGCCTAAGAGCTGACGATCGAGATCGGGACTGAAAAAACGATTCATCTGTTGTCGATTCCTAAGGAAGAACGTTGCGTTGAATCGATCTCGGTTCCTGATTTGACCTTGGATGATTTCCGCCCGCGTTTCTTTAGAAGTTCGCATTTCGCGTACATTACGTGGCGATGGCCGACCTCGGAGAATTTGAGTCGCTTGAGGATGGTCTCTTGGTGCACTTCGATACTGTCGTCATGAAATTCAATGATGTGATGGCAGTCGACGCAGACGATGTGGTCGTGGTGGTAAACGGTGGCTAACTCATAAAGGATCTGGCCTTTTTCGTTCGTAAGGCTCTCCCGCAGAATACCTGCGGCTACAAAAATCGGGAGGTTCCGGTAAACGGTCGCCGGGCCGACCGACGGATTTTTAGCCTGGACCTTTTTGGAAAGCTCTAAGGCGGTGAAGTGGCGGTCCATGGCCAGGATGACATTGAGGATCATCTCCCGGGCCGAGCTTCGGTTTAACTGATGGGTCACCTCGTAGTCGGAAAGACGCGTGGAGTAACGGTCGGCTCGCGAAGTGCCATGCTGCGCCTCTGACCGATCGATCGTCCGGCCGCAGGGCAATGTCTTCTTTATTTCCACGAAACCCTGTTTATCCCGTCCGCGGATCCTTTTCCAGAACGAACGCTTGACACCGGACTGAATTGAAATTAAGAATCATTCTTGTTTTATGGATCCGGTAACGAAAGCACGTTAATGGACAACGCGGAACATCGCCTCTCTTGGAGCGTGGGAGTCTGCTCCGGTGGTTGCGTTCACCTCACGTTCGGCTGCACCGTGGTTCATTTGTCGAGGGAGACCTTCTTGGAAATCGCCGCAAGAATGTCCGACGTCCGGGCCTTCTTGCTTCAGGATGAAAACGTCGAGCGAAAGGAGCCCGCCCATGTTCACTAAGGATTCGATCGCATCTGCCAAGGAAAATCTCCTCGGAGTTTTATTCGTGGGCTTCGCGATTTTGGCGGGACCGGGGAACGACGTGTACGCGGAGAGGGGCCCTTTCCATCTCCCTCTCAAGAAAACCGAACGAACTGGGTCGGAGTGATTGGTGCTCTCTCCAAAAAAATACCCGTTATTTCCTCAGAGATGGCTCGCAATTGGGGCGGTGCTTCTTGGAATCGGTTTCCTGGCGGCTCCCGCCCGAGCCGGGAACTACGGCTATTTCGTAACCTACAATTCGGAAGTGGAGGCCGGCGAATTGGAACTCATGTTCATGAACGATCTCACGCAGCCCTCCCGCTTTCGGAGGGAAGAGGGCTTCGGAGACTATCTCTCGCACATGGTCGAGCTGGAATATGAAGTGACCAGCCAGTTTGCGACGGAATTCATGATCGAATGGTTTGAGGATCTGGATACCGGCGATCACGCCTTCACGGGATTCCGCTGGGAAAATCGCTATCGCCTCATCAAGAAACGAGTTCCCGCGAACCCGATGGTTTATGTTGAATACGAGGATCTCGATCCGGCGACTCGGTACAAGATGGAGGTATCGGGATGGGTACGGTCGCCCTACGAGGAAAATGGTGAGGAGCCCGACCGCGAGCGAATAATGGAGACCCGTTTGATTCTCTCGGAGGATGTCGGGCCGGTAAATGTTGCGTTCAATTGGATCAATGAAACGGACGTCACCTCGGGAACAACGGCTTTCGGATATTCATCCGGTCTCTTCTGGATGGCGCACCAGGGCTACGACAAAGCTTCGACGAAGAAGGAGGATTCGCCGGATCGTGACGAATACCGGTGCCCTATGCACTCGGATGTCGTTCAAAACACACCGGGAAACTGCCCGAAATGCGGCATGGCGTTGAAACACGATTCGCATAGCGATGACGAAACGGAAAAAGATGGAGGCGTGGGGATCGGACTTGAACTTTATGGAGCGCTCGGGGACACGAAATCATTCGGATTGGCGGCCTCGCGACAGGAACATTATTTGGGGCCGATCCTGATGTACCACTTTGCCGACCATTGGATGTTTCACACGCAACTCGCGATCGGTTTGACGAAGGCGAGCGACAACCTCGTCCGCCTGAATTTCGGATACCAATTTTGAGGGAGGATCCCGTCATGAGAGGCAGAACTAGAAACACTAGAACGGTGATCCGATGCGCAACCAGTTTCCTTTTCAGCGCGACTCTAATCGCTGCGCACGCCGACGACGCGAGTTTGAAGGAGACCTTGCAGGATCGTTTTAATCGGGCCAATAGCGAGAGGTCGGTATGTAACGGCGTCGACGGCGAGTACAAATTGGCTCAGAAAAAAGCGTGGTTTTGGGAGGTTCTTGAGCACACGCTACGGGTGGACACCGGAAGACGCGCAATCGACCTTCATTTGGATGGATTCTTGGTATCCGGATACTCCAAAGTGGACTTCGACCTCCTTACGGTGGCGGCGGGCGATAACGAAGGCAGGCGCCGCCCATTATGCTTGACGTGCACTGAAGAGCAGTCGGGGCGAAAATGCGCCGCCCAAGTCAGACTCATGATCGGGTGGTTGCAAGATATTCGCGGCAGCCTGCTTCCCGAAAGCGAAGAGGCCAAAACCGAAAGCGAGCGGGCCATCGACTGCGCCTTAGCGTGGCTTCAAAGTTTTCCAGAAGTAGGCGATTCTCGCGTCCGATTCAATTAAACGAGCCAAGACCAAGGAAAGGAGGAAAGCCCTCGAACTGCTCGATAACAATACCAAAAAGGCCCGACAAAAGTCGGGCCTTTTTGGTAGCGGGGCTAGGATTTGAACCTAGGACCTTCGGGTTATGAGCCCGACGAGCTACCAGACTGCTCCACCCCGCATCAAGGGGCCAGATATATATAGATACGCCGATCTACCGTCAAATCACCGATTGGCGAGCGCGACCGGTGTCCGGGCACCCGCTACGGGGGGTTCGGGGCAAGTTTTTGCCGCGTAGTTGCCGCACCGTTCAAGATAGGCCTTCAGGACCTGCATCGATACCGTCAGCGCTGGGTCCCCGACCGCCCCTCTCGGTTCCAACCGTACTCCAGGGGGCAATGAAGCGATCAGAGGCGCCATCGGATTCGGTTCGACGGTTCCGCCGAGAAATTCGCGCTGTTCTTGAATCAGAGGCCTGACCGGCGGAAGCGCGAACGGGTAATCGGCTTCCCGCATGGGTTGCACGGCAGCCCCGTGAAATACCATTAACTTCCGTTCCTCCAGAATCTGCTCCACATAAACGTCCCGCGACTCGATGTCTGGTTTGACACCAACGGCTTGAGGCGAAACGCCCGACATCGTGTGGTACATGTATTCCGTAAGAACGAGATAACGATTCTTGAAAAGTGGATAGACGATAGCCATCGAACCCTTTCCCCACGTCGTCCTGCCCACGACGATTCCACGACCGTAATCTTTAAACGATTGAGCCACCAGCTCCGAAGCAGAGCCGGAAAAGTCATTGACCAGTACCACGACCGGAACGTTTGTGATCACTCCTGGATTGTGGGCGAAGAGCGCCAAATTCCGCGGTGTCTTCCCCACACGGTTCCAAGGCGAAGCAACGATTCCCTGATCCACGAAGAGATCGACAACGTCACCTGCGACATCCACGCGACCCCCTGGATTAAAGCGAAGATCAAGGATGATTCCTTTTAGATACGGTCGCTTCACGATCTCGGCCTCCAATTGTTGGGCTGCGCCCAGACCGAACGATGTGAGATGAAGGTACAGTAGATTCCCAGGGAGATCCTGAGCAGAGACGAAACGGACTTCGACGGGGCCTGGAGTCACGAAAGCCCGTATCGATCCTCCTCCCTTCTTGTTGATTTCGAGTTCAATCGACTGCCCGACATGGGTGGCAAAAATCCGTTTGACGTCCGTTATGCTGATTTCCCGGACCGGAGATCTACGGCCATCGACAATCACAGCGACAATTTCATCTCCCGCGCCGATCCCGGCCAGATGCGCCGGTGACCCGTCGGTAACGTTTGAAATGAACGTACCTCCGCTGTTCCGCTCGAATTCAACGCCGATGCCGATCGCTTTTCCGCTGACCATCTCGTCGAATTCGTCTCCGGCTTGAGGGTGCACGACGTAAGAATGTGGATCCATTTCAGACAGCAGCGCATTCAGAAAGGCGTCCCATACCTCGACTGCGCTGACTTCCGAACCGAAGTTTTCGGCTAAGCGATGAAACGCCTGGCAATCGAATTGAAAACCATTATTTTCCAGAGTGACGATCGGGCCATCCCGGGAAAGATCGGCCAAAACCGTCTCAATGTCCTCGTCTTTCATGACTGGAAGGAAGAGGAACTGCTTTCTCATTGCCTTCTGCCACCTTGCCTCGATTTCCGCAAATGGCATGAAGTTACGGTAGTGGTGCGAAAAGATGTACGTAATGATTTTGTCCCCCTCGTCGCATGGATCGACTTCCCCATTTTCGTTTCTCTGGGTTTCGTTGGGAAGGCTCCCAGTCTGTGCAAATAGAAGTGCGGAATATCGCGAATAGTCCCCCGCCTCGACGTCTGCCGTCCCCAAGGCACACGCCATCGCACCGAGAAGGTAGACCCTTCCCGGGCACAGCAAAACTTGCATGGATCCCCCCTTCTGAGAGCCTTGCGAGATTGACGCTATCGAAGTAACGCGATGATGTCAATAATTAATGCGAGCGCGTTATCGGGAGTATTGATAGTGTTCGTCTCGTTCTGACTGAACCTCCCCCCAAGATCAAACTCGGCCGCGCCGCGAGCACCGTAAGCCTCAGCATTTTTGCCAGCCGAATTTTTGGACTGATCCGCGATCAGCTCTTCGCCGCTCTGCTCGGCGCGGGCTTTTTTGCCGATTCGTTCATCGTCGCTTTTCGAATTCCCAACTTGTTGCGGGATCTGTTCGCCGAAGGGGCGCTCTCCAGCGCTTTCGTCCCCACGTTCACGGAATATGAAGTTCGTCGTTCCAAAGAGGAGGCTTGGGCACTGGCCAATCTCGTCATCGGTACGCTCCTTCTCATCGTGGGTTCGTTGACCGTTTTGGGGATGCTGTTCGCCCCACAGGTTGTCGCGGTCATCGCGCCGGGATTCGAAGGCATCGCCGGCAAATCCGATCTCACGATTCTTTTGACCCGCATTATGTTTCCGTTTCTTCCGCTGGTGGCGCTCTCCGCCCTCTTCATGGGGATGCTCAACGTCCGCGGCGTATTCGCCCTCCCCGCTTTCGCGCCGGTTCTGTTTAATCTCGTTTCGATTGCTTTTGGTCTGGCGCTCTGGACGTATGGAACCAGCGGCCGGTCCGCGGTCATCGGTTGGTCGGTAGGAACGTTGTGCGGTGGATTCGCTCAAGCCTTTGTGCAGCTTCCGAGGCTCCGCCGCCTAGGTTGGGAATTTCGACCCACGTTGCGCGCCTGGCGGGAGAGCGAGGGCCTCCGTCAAATCGGCCGCCTCATGCTTCCCGCCGTCATCGGTCTTTCGGCCACGCAGATCAATATATTGGTGAACACGATCCTCGCTTCGTTATTGGAACAGGGGAGTCCATCCTGGCTCAATTACGCTTTCCGTTTGATGCAGCTTCCGATCGGCGTGTTCGGCGTCGGCATCGGCATCGTCACTCTGCCGCTCGTCTCCCGCGACGCCGCGAACGATTCTCGAGAGGGGTTCGTGAACAACATCACCCGTTCGCTCAATCTCGTCCTTCTTCTCACACTTCCCTGCGCGGTCGGGCTCTGGGTGATGGGTATTCCGATCATCCGTCTGATTTACAAGCACGGGATCTTTCATTCGGCCGATACGATCGCCACCGCCACGGCGCTAGCCTGTTACGCCGTCGGACTTCCGGCTTATGCGGCGGTCAAAGTCCTCGCGCCGGCGTTTTACGCTCTCAAAGACGCACGAATTCCGATGATCGCAAGCGTCTCCGCCGTTGGAGTTAACTTGATTTTTAACTTGCTGTCATATCAAACGCTTCGTCATGGCGGTCTGGCTCTCGGCACATCGCTGGCAGCGCTTACGAATCTATTTGTTCTGATCGTCACTTTTCAACGCCGCCATGCGCCTCTTCCGTTGGCGATGATCTTTCATCGCCTTTGGCGGATTGTTTTGGCCACCGTGCTCATGGCGTTTGTGGCTCTTTACTTGTATCGAGCGCTGGACGGTAGATGGCCCGGCCTTCTTGGCCGTCTCGTCGACACGCTGGTTCCGATCTCCGTTGCGGGGTCGTTCTACTTCTTGATGTTGTTCTGGCTTCGCGTCCCGGAAATGCAGTTGGTAAAAGAAATAGGATTCCGGTTGATCAAAAATTTCGTCCGACGTTGAAAACCGTTCGGGCGTTACGCATACGGCGGCCGTTTGAAAGGTTCATTCAGGAATCGAATGTTCGAAAAACGCTTCCCCACGCGCTCGAAAATAGCTCCCAACAGTTCGTCCTTCATGAGGGAAAGATGCTGCGCCCACGCGGCGTTTTCCACGGAGATGACGAGCGTGCTCCCGCGAATAAGCTTCGGAAAAGTTCGCTCATAAAGTTCGTACCCTACGACGGCTTCCCACGCCCTTTGGATGCGATAGAGGTCGACTAATGTAGCCCCTCGTTTTCCAAGGAGGTTCCCGCCTGCCAGGACGCTCCCTATCGCGATGGGTGCTTTAAGTGGGGGGCGCCGCACAAACTCTGTAGTTATCCGACCCGCCGCACCTTGACAAAGAACTGTGCTGAATCGTATCATTAACAGCGTAACCTACGAAAAATACAGCGGTTTTCCCTTCTCCAACCGCCGTAGAGGATCCTTCGGAGCTTCATGATTAATTGCGCCATGTGCGGTCTCAAGCTGGACGATACGGATCTCACGCGCCATTACCTCAAAGATCCGCGGCTCGTTCAGTTCATCCAGCAAACCCACCAGACCTGGACACCGGACCAGGGAGCCTGTTCCCGCTGCCTTGAGAATTTCGCCCGCGAGCTGAGCACGCCGAGCGCCGCCCGCGAAGAGATCACCGACGAGCAAACGGTGATCACCGCCGCGGAGGAGTTCATCCGAGACGTGCCGGAGGAAGGAGGCGCTTCGCTCATCACGATTCACGGCGTGGACCTGGGAAAGAAATTCGATCTTCCCGACGGCGACATGATCATCGGGAGGGGCGATTCATCCCACGTACGCGTAAATGAAGAGAATGTCTCCCGCCAACATGCCAAACTGTTCAAACAGGGAACCGAAGTCATCATCGAAGATCTTCATTCCACCAACGGCACGTTCGTAAACACAAAGAAAATCACGTCTCACCCCTTAAAAGATGGAGATCTTATCTTGGTCGGCAACACGATCCTGAAATTCGTCTCCGGCTCTCATGTGGAAAGCCAATACCACGAGGAGATTTATCGTCTGGCGACGATCGACGGTCTGACCCGGATCTTCAACAAGAACTTCTTCCTGGACAAAGTGACGCATGAGTTCGGACGCTCCAAGCGATACCGCCGTGAACTCACGCTCATTCTTTTCGACTTCGATCATTTTAAGAAGATCAACGACACCTATGGCCACCCGTGCGGCGATTTCGTCCTTCAAAAAACAGGCTCGATCATCATGAAGAACATGCGAAAAGAAGATGTCTGCGGCCGCTACGGCGGGGAAGAGTTCGGAATTCTGCTGCCCGAAACATCGCTTCAGAGCGCTTTGCGACTCGCCGACAAGATTCGAAAGCTGGTGGAAGGAACCGTCTTTGATTTCGCCGGCGCGACGCTCAAGTCGACGATCAGCGTCGGCGTCGCTTCGTTAACCCAGGACGTTCGCACGAGCGAGCAATTCATCGCCCGAGCCGACGAAGCTCTTTATCGGGCCAAACGCGATGGACGCAATTGCGTCCGTTCGTAACTCCGAACTTAAATTCCCACCTACGTCTAAGCTTTCACAATGTTGGGCTAAATGCCCTGACTAGTTGATTTTTTCGCACTTATAAGATAGCGGTTTTGAAGATGGAAGTACGTCCCTTGCCGCCCCCCGTGCGTCGCCCGATTCGCGTCTTGCCGGAATCGATCGTCCTTAAAATCGCGGCCGGCGAAGTCATTGAACGACCCGCCTCCATCGTCAAGGAACTGGTGGAAAACTCGATCGACGCCGGCGCCCAGCGCATCGAAATTCGGATCGGCGACGGCGGCCGAAAACTGATTTCCGTGACCGACGACGGGATCGGCATGGCACCGGACGAAGCTCGCCTCGCGTTAAAGCGTCATGCCACGTCGAAACTCGAAACCGCGGAAGATTTGGATCGAATTCAAACGCTCGGGTTTCGAGGAGAAGCCCTGGCCAGCATCGCCGCAGTTTCGCACCTGGATCTTCTCACGCGCACGGAAACGGAACCCGCCGGGACGCGGATCCATTGTGAGGGCGGAGAAATCCGCTCCGCAGAGCCGATCGGAACGCCGCCGGGCACCACCGTGGCGGTTTCCAATCTCTTTTACAATGTCCCGGCGCGGAAAAAGTTTTTGCGTTCCGTGGCCACGGAGTTGGGGCACATCGACGACATCGTTCGCCGAATCGCCCTCTCCCATCTGGACCACACCCTTTTGCTCGAAAGCAACGGCGAAATTCTTTTGAATCTCCCCGCTGCGGAAGATCTCTTCCAAAGAATTCGCCAGCTTTACGGCACCGACGTAAGCCGCCAATTGTATGACTTTGAAGGTTCCGACGGATCGTCCAGGGCCTACGGGTGGATTTCCGGCTCCAGGCTGATGTTCTCGCGGCCGACGGAGGTGGCGCTTTACGTCAATCACCGTCCGGTCCGCGACCGTCTCCTTCAAGCCGCCGTCATGGAGGGCTTCCGGACCGCAGTGATGGAGAGACGATATCCGCTCGCCGTAGTCATGCTCGAGATCCCGGCCGATCGCGTAGACGTGAACGTACATCCGACCAAAGCCGAAGTCCGTTTCGTCGATCCTCAGGCTTGTTATCGCTTGATATCGACGGCGATCGCGCAGGCGCTTCGGAAGAGGACATTGCCCTCGCATTCCGATCTACCGCTCGCAGCGCTCGACCGCCAGACACCTCCGTCCCCAGGCTTCGAACGTTCTTCTATGCCCGGATCGATCGGCACGCCCGCCGAGCTTCCATGGGTATCGATGGCGAAAACGCCCCCCGCATCTTACGCCGGAGAGATAAAAGAAACGCAGGGTTATTTTGAGCGCTTCGATTATTTGGGATCGCTCGATCACACGTACCTGGTTTGCCGCGCGGTGGATTCTTTGTTCGTCATTGATCAACACGCAGCGCACGAACGGATCCTCTTCGAAAATCTTCAGACCGGCGCAAACGTCGGGCGCATCGACGTTCAAAATCTTCTCATGCCGATCACGCTCGAGATATCCCAGGAACGGGCCGCGGCTCTCGACCAACTGCTTCCATTTTTGGTGAAGATTGGATTTGCGATTGAACCGTTCGGAGAGCGAACGTTCGTCGTCAAGAGCGTACCGGCGGTCTTGGGACAACACGATCCACGCCCGCTGCTCTTTGATCTCATGGACGACCGAAGCGCGTTCGAAGGAGAGGCGGCGTGGCAGGATCGTGTGGATGACGTGTTCAGCCGGATCGCCTGTCATAGCGCGGTTCGCGCTCACGATCCGTTGACCGCTGACGAAATACGCTCCCTTCTGCATCAGATGGATCAGATCGGCGTTTCCACTCATTGTCCGCACGGCCGGCCGACGTTCCTAAAATTCGGCCTGAACGATCTCGAACGACTTTTCGGACGAAAATGAAATCTCCCGTCTTCGTCCTCACCGGTCCCACCGGCGTCGGAAAGACTCTCGTGGCTCTCGAACTCGCCGAGCATTTTAGTTTTGAAATCATCGGCGCCGACAGCCTTCAGATTTTTCGCCATCTCGATGTCGGCACCGCCAAGCCTTCCGTGGAACTCCGGAAAAACATTCCGCACCACCTGATCGACGCCCTCGATCCCGATGAGGAAGCCAACGCGTTTTGGTATGCTCGCGAAGCCCAAGCACTCGTGAGAGAGATTCACGCGCGCAAGAAATTCCCGCTCGTCGTGGGCGGAGCGGGATTTTATCTTCGCGCTCTCGAACACCCGCCCGTCGCGCCTCCTCATCACACGATTGAAATCGAATCGCTCGCGGAAGCTCATGCTCGAATTCAACTTGAAGATCCCGAAAGTGCGGCTCGCATCCATCCCAACGATCGATACCGCATTTCGCGGGCCATCTCGCTCTTAACGGCCGGCCAAAAGCCAAGTGAGATTTGGAAAGAGACTTTGGAGCAGGAATCTCCGTTCGATTTTGTCTGGCTGGGAATTCAAATGGATCGACCTCTGCTCTACGAGGCGATCAACACGAGGCTCGACGAAATGTTTGCGTCGGGGTTACTCGATGAAACCGATCGCGTTCGAAGAACCTACCCCAAAGCCCTTCCGCGCCTTCAAAAGGCGATCGGCTATCGCCAGGCGTTAGGCATCTTAACCAATGAGATACCTTTGGCCCGAGGCATTGAAGTTGCCAAACAGGCCAGTCGAAACTACGCTAAACGGCAGCTCACCTGGCTCCGCCGGGACCCAAGAATCCAGTGGGTTCCGCGCGGCGGGGCGGTAACAAAAATGATCGAATCCATTCAACGGGCTTTGCCAGCATGAAACTCTTCCTCGATTTCGAAAAGCCGATCGTCGAGCTGGAGCGAAAAATTTCCGAGCTTCAGGAATTTTCCAAAGAGGAAAACGTCGATATCATGGAAGAGGTCCGCAAGCTTCAGAAGAAAACCAAAAAACTCGTAGACGATATTTTTTCGAAACTGACTCCGTGGCAGCGCACACAGCTCTCGCGGCACGCGGAGCGTCCCTACATGCTCGATTACGTCGATGCCCTCTTTACGGACTTCACGGAGTTGTTCGGCGACCGAAATTACGCCGACGACCCCTCTATTATTGGCGGCGTCGCCCGTTTCAACGGGGAGTCGGTGATGGTCATCGGCCACCAGAAAGGGCGCTCTACAAAAGAGAAAATCCGAAGGAATTTCGGGATGCCGCGCCCCGAAGGTTACCGGAAAGCGCTGCGCCTGATGAGCATGGCGGAGCGCTTTCGAATCCCGATCGTCACGTTTATCGATACGCCGGGAGCGTACCCCGGAATCGGCGCGGAAGAACGGGGACAAGCGGAAGCCATTGCGAAGAATATTCTCGTCATGTCGGTTCTTAAGGTCCCGATTATTTCCATCGTGATCGGTGAAGGCGGTTCCGGCGGAGCGCTAGCCATAGGCGTCGCCGACCGGATTTTGATGCTGGAATACTCCATTTATTCGGTGATCTCGCCGGAATCGTGCGCCGCGATCTTGTGGCGCGATTCCGCGAAGGCCGAGCTGGCCGCGAAGGCACTTCGGTTGACGGCCCCGGAAATGCTTACGCTTGGGATCGCCGACGAACTTCTCCCCGAGCCTGAAGGGGGCGCGCACCGAAACTTTCAAGGGGCCGCCGGCGAACTTCGCGCCGCATTGGCGCGCCATCTGGACCAGCTCAAGAAACTTTCCCCTGAGGAACTGGTTCAGGAGCGCTATAAGAAATTCCGAAAGATGGGTTCTTTTTCCAACGGATCGGCGGGAGCACCTATATACGCTTGATTTAAGGGGCCGGGATTACGTTCCCGTGAGCTGAGGATTCTCGGGTGACGTCCATCGGATGATCCTTGGCGAACTTTTTAATCCGCGACTCGAAGAGCTTGTAATCCTCCTTTCCAATGAGGGACACGCACGCGCGCACCGCTTCCTTGCGGCTGCTGCATGCAATCGTGAGCGCCGTGGCGGAAATCCCATAATATAAGAGCCCGCCCACCAACTCGGCTCCGGTCATTCCGGGGTAGGCAAACGTGAAGAAGAACCCGTCGGCCAGCGGCTCCCCCACATCCTCGGCGTAAACGAGATGAAAACCATTCGACAGAAAAATACTCTTGAGTACTTTTGCGCGCTCGGAATACTCCGAAACATTCTGGATAAAATTGAATTCGCCTTTGTTGGCCTTGGCCAAAAATCCAGCCAGTCCGTATTGCGGCGTGTGCGCCACGCCGGTCGTCGTGCAATAAAGGCCACTCATCACATAGGCGTCAAAAAACCTCGTTTCTCCGAACCACGTTTCAAGCCCGGGAAATTCCCGCTTAACGAGTGAAGGCGAAAGGTAGGCCAACGCTACCCGTTGGCCCGCGTAACTGAAGATCTTTGAACCGGAGAGGAGAAACACATAATTCGGCGTGTGCCGGGCGACGGTCGGCGGATAAGGCGGTTGTCGGGGCACGGAATAATCCTTTCGCATATCCATGCCGAAATAGGCCTGATCTTCGATGGCTATGACGTCGTATTTAGTGCAGATCTCCCCTAACCTTTGAAGCTCGTTTTCCGTGAGAATGACCCAGGTCGGATTGTTGGGCGTGGAATAGATCACCGCCGCTACGTCGCCCTTGGCACAGATGGCTTCCGCTCGATCGAGCCATTGGGTGCGGTCATAGAGATCGACCGAAGCCTCCTTGAGTCCGAGAAATCTCCGCTGCATTCGATGCACCGAAAAACAGGGATCTATATAGAGGATACGATCCCGTTTCGGATCGCAGCGCCCGGCCACGGCTTGAGCCAAAAACCCACCCTGCATGGACCCTGTGGTTGGAATCACGCAATCGGCCGGAATGTCGATATCCAGGAAATTCTTGAAGAACTTCGCCCCTTCCTCTTTGAGAATCGGAAGGCCCGCGATCGGCGCATACATTCCGGGAACCTTGGAACGCCGGAGCGCCCCGATCTCACTTTCCGGGCCGATCGGAATCGGATCGAAGCCGGGGATCCCGAATTCCATCCGGAGATAGCGGCAGGAAAGCCGTTTCTCGATCTCGCTGACGGCGGCGACCATCTGGCGGATCGAGGCGCGCTCGAAATCGATCCGATGGTCCTGGATGACCGTGTCGACGACGTCGCGGCGGAACGGAACGTCGAGTTCTTTGGACCCCTTGGCCATGCGGCTTAATGCGCTATATATATGTCGAAATCCAACGTCACAAACATTAATCTCTACGCATGAGGCTTTCCGTCCGAACAAGGATCCTGGGAACGTACGTGGTTCTTGTCGGTCTTTTCTTGGTGGTCCTCTTCACCGGATTTCACCGGCTGGAACGGATCGGCCTACGCCTGAACGTGATTCGAGAAGGCTACCTCCCCATCATTAAGATGGTGAACACGTTTTTTAATTTCTATCACATCGACGAGACGTTCGACGTTCAAAAATTGGTGGCCAACCGGCAAAACCGCCTCTTTCTTGAAGCGGTGAGCGTTCACAACCCCCGCCTTTTGGAAAACGGTCTGCGCCGGGGTCTTGAGGACGCCCGAAAGGCATTTGTCACATATCCGATCGGGGATGAACAGCGATGGTTCGGCCGTATCGCGACACTTATTGATGAAGTGGTCGATCAGCACACCCACTACACCGAAATGGTCCGAGGCATCATCGGCCAAGTCGAATCGAACGACATCGAAGCCGCCCTGGCGCAAAACGAAGCGCTCGTGCGCCAAAAACGGCTTCTGCGCGCGCGAATCGATTTCCTTTCCCGCCGTTTGGACGAACGAATCCAATCGGGAATCGAGGCGACCGTCCAGGAAGAGCGTCGTGCGGCGGTTTTGACATTGATTTTTTCCAGCGTCATTCTGGCCTGCACGCTCCTTATCGGCCTGGTCGCCATTCTCGCCTTTCGCCCGTTGCGATTGCTGAAAACGGCGGCGCGGGAAATCGCCGCCGGAGACCTCGGACAAAGAGTGCACATCCAAACGAACGACGAAGTCGGCGACCTCGCGCACGAGTTCAATCGAATGGCGGACGCGATTCAACAACGAGACGAGACGCTAAGGAAACAGCAGGAGCAGTTAATTCAAAGTGAAAAAATGGCGGTCATCGGTCGCATGGCTTCCAAGATCAGCCACGAAGTCCGCAATCCTCTCAATGCTTTGGGCCTTAACGTCGAAATGTTGGAGGACCGCGTTACGGAACCGGATGCCAAAGCACGCCTTCACGCGATGGCGTCGGAAATCGATCGCCTCA
This sequence comes from Bdellovibrionota bacterium, assembly GCA_035292885.1. Lineage (NCBI taxonomy): Bacteria > Pseudomonadati > Bdellovibrionota > Bdellovibrionota bacterium. The sequence goes on from DATDPG010000041.1 coordinate 42,677, forward strand.
ATCGGGTTGCCGAAAGTTACCTTACGTTGGTTCGAAAACCGGAGCGAAGCGTCCAGCCGGTCGACCCGAAGGCGTTCCTCGAACATCTCGAAACGTTGGTCCGGCCGGAATGCGCGAAGCGAGGTATCCGGATGAGTCTCGATGTGAGCGATGCGCTTCCCCGGGTCCGAATGGATGGGAATCGTCTTCAACAAGCTCTTCTCAATTTGGTGCGCAACGCCATGGAGGCTGTCGGAGATAAAGGAGAGTTCGGCATACGAGCGCAGACGGAAAACGGCCATCTTTTGATTCAGGTCTGGGACAAGGGCCCCGGCATTCCCGCCCATCAGCTTTCCAGAATCTTCGAACCTTTTTACACAACTAAAGACAAGGGCACCGGCTTGGGACTTTCCATCAGCAACGAAATCGTCCACGAACAGGGGGGAAGCATGGAATGCAAGAGTGAGCCCGGCCAAGGGGCTCTTTTTACGATTCGCCTCCCTATATCCACCCGTGACGTTTGAAGAGACAGAAGCGTACCTCATCGGTTTAGGCGAGCACCGAATACGGCTCGATCTGGAGCCGATGCGCCAGCTCCTCGCAATGTTCGGCCGCCCCGACCGAAAACTTACCTCCGTCATCGTCGGAGGCACGAACGGAAAAGGATCTACCTGCGCTTATCTCACGGCCATCGGGTTGGAGGCCGGATTGCGCGTCGGAACGTTCACCTCTCCACACCTGGAGTCGGTTACCGAACGCATCGCAATGAACGGCAACCCGATCGAGAAGAACTTTTTTGCTCAACTCGCCACGGACACAGAGCAACGTCTGCGCAATGCTGATTTTCCATCCGTGACGTATTTTGAGTTTCTGACTCTCCTTGCCGTCCGCGTATTTGTCGAACAAAGAACGGAACTGGCGATTTTCGAAGTTGGTTTGGGAGGTCGTCTTGATACGACCAACGCTCTTGAGCGGGCGGTTACGATTCTCACGCCGATAGCTTTGGATCACACGGAGATTCTCGGGTCAACGATTGAAAAGATCGCGGCGGAAAAGGGAGCGATCCTTCGCCAAGGCATCCCCGCCGTGACCGGTAAACAGCCTAAAAATGCTTTGGCCGTCCTGCGAGAATTCGCAAAGCAAGTGGACGCAAAACTCCAGATCGCGGATCTTGATTATTCCGTGGCCGGCACACCCGAAGACTTTCGATATGAAAACAACAACGAACGAATGGACCACCTGGCCGTTCGACTGCGCGGGGACCACCAGATGGACAACGCAGCCTGCGCTATTGCCGCCCTTCGAAACGTCTCGAACGGCCGATTTACCTTTTCGGACCGGGCGATCCGTCAGGGACTTCTCAATGCATCCGCTCCTGCCCGATTGGAGCGATGGATTTCAAAGGAGGGTCAGGAGATCTGGCTCGATGTCGCTCACAATCCGGACGCGGCCCGTACGATTGCACACTACTTTGAACTTCATTATCTTTCTCCGGTCGATATCGTCCTCGGAATGCTCAAAGACAAGGACTGGCGGAGCGTCGTCGATATTCTCACGCCGATCGCCGGTTCCTTCACGTTTTGCCGGCCCGCGTCTCCCCGGGCGTGGGATCTCACGGAAGTCCAAGAAGACGCCCCCACATCCATCCCATGGTCCGTCCGCCGAGACCCTTTAGATGCCCTGTCGTTCGCGCTCGATCGCTCCGATCGTGTTCTTTGTACCGGCTCTTTTTATATATTGGGCGCAATTCGGGCGGAGCTGCCAAAACGCAATTTTGAGCCGAGCTGATCTGCGAGTTAATACGAAGTGGATGAAGGCGGACGGACTTCGGCAAACGGATTGCCGGCGATCGAAACGGGCTCTTTTTTCCGGCGAGGTTTCGTGGTCGTGGAACTCGCATTGTTCGCGTCCGCTTGATCGACGGACGTCACTCGAGCCTTTGATCTGCGAGGCATTCTTCGGCTCAATACGTCCTCTTCCGAAGGCGTGGTCGCCGGTTGGCTCTCCTCGGGCTTGTCGTAGTCAAATCGTTTTTTCTCATGATTCAATTCCCGCCTTGAACTCGGAGGAGGCGGAGCCATGTTCAAGCCTTTGTCGAGATCGTAATCATAGAGCGCCTTGTTCTCACCGATCCCTTGCGTCTTGTTGAACCGGCGGCGTTCGTTGTTTTTCTTCACGGCTACGCGCGACAAATCCATCGGATCGTGAACCACGTGCGGTGTTAAGAAAATGATGAGGTTGACCTTTTCTTTGACCACCGAAGTGTTTCGGAACAGATATCCCAGAAGCGGAATGTCCCCCAACAGCGGAACCTTGCTGACCGCCTTTGAATCCTTGTCCTTGATCAAACCTCCGATGACGATGGTTTGACTGTTTTGGGCCACAACCGTGGTTTTTGCGGCGCGTTCACTGGTGACCAGATCTTTAAACTGCGAATCGCTGGGTCGCGGTTCGACCTCCTCGATTTTCTGCTCGATCTCCAACGTCACTTCATCCCCTTCGTTAATCTGCGGCGTCACCGACAGTTGAATACCGACTTTTTTTCGGTCGAAGTTCGTCACCGGCTTCCCATCCGCGCCCGTGAAATTGCTGGTCATAAAAGGGACTTCGTTGCCGACCAGAATTTCCGCCTTCTTATTATCGCTGGTCAGAATATTCGGAGCCGATAAGATGTTCAGTGCCGTATTCGCTTGAAGGGCGCGAAAGAGCGCGCCGTTCATCGGAATCTTCACGTTCGTTCCCGGAATCTTGAATTCCCGGGGACTGATGCCGCCCAAAACCAATCCGCTGGCCAAAGACCCGGCGGCGGTTGCGGCATCTCCCTGGTTTTTGATCCCGGATAAGGCAAGCGGGCTAAGTCCCAGATTCGACATTCCGAGTAGCGCCAAGTTATCGCTTGGTTTCGCCGTTCCATATCCCGAGACCCCCACGTCAACGTTCTTGCGTACGGAAACTTCCATGATCAGCGCTTCAACGAATACCTGCGGACGGCGCACGTCGAGTTGCTCGATGACCGGCAGCAAAGCTTCGTAATCACTCGGCGAAGCCGTGATCACCAAGGCGTTGGTCGAATTGTCGGCGGCGATCCGGACTTCATCCTCGAACATGCCCCCCTTCTTGACGATGGCGCTGGTCCCACTCGATGGTTCCGCGGGCTGTTCCTCGGTTTCCTCCGTCGTTGTCGGGGCGGTGCTCTCCCACGGCATCGGTTGTTTCTTCAACTGTTCTTTCTTCGCCGCGGCGGCATCTTTTTTCTTTTTCTTCGCCGGCGTCGCGCCCGACAACAAGCCTTGCATGACGGACGCAAGTTCCTCCGCGTCCGCATGTTGCAGGTATTTCACATGAATTCTTCCCCGATCGATGGCGATCTCCACCTGCCGGTCCAGCTCGGCCACGAGATCCAGGACACGGCCCAGACCCTCGCGCGTGGCCATGACAATGAGGGAGTTGGTCCGGTCGTCGGACATAATTCTTGAGATCTCGTCCCCGCGTTCCACGTCGCCCCGCCGGGTCCGGGCGCCCTTTCCCTTTTCTTTCTCGAAGATGTTGAGGAGTTTTTCCGCGATGTCTCCAGCGCCGGCGTATTTAATCGGGATGACCTGAACGGATTGCTGAAATCCTTCTTTGTCGAGCTTTTGAATGATCTTCATCAGCCGGCGAATGTTGGAGGCCGAATCGGTCACGATCAAAGTGTTCGTGGGCCCGTACGCGACGATGCCGCCGGACCGGGAAACGAGATTGTTTAACGCTTCGCGAATTTCATTCGCACTGATGAACTGAAGCGGAATAAGTTGTGTGACCAATTCATCGCCGTACGCTCCGGCTTGGTCCGTCACGGTCCGAATGGCCCCCTCCTTCGCCGTTCGCCTCGGAACGATCTTCGTCACCTTGCCAACGTCGATGGCCGTTAAGTTCTTGACTTCCAATGCGGATAAAAAGGCTTGATAGGCCTCTTCAATCGAAACCGGGGCCGGCGAAATAATCGTGATCTTCCCGCGAACTTTGTCGTCCAAAACAAAGTTCTTGCCGGTAATTTCACTGATCGACTTCGCGATGTCCTGAATGTCGACATCGTGAAAGTCCAAAGAAACCAACCCTTCCCTCGGAATCCGGGCCTGAGCGAGAGCCAAGCTCGAAATCAAGACCATAAACAGGGCGAAGCTAACGGCAAACTTATTCATGCAAGAGCTAATGGAGCAAGGACAATGCCGGAGCGATCGGGAGTAACTCATTGTAACTACGATGCTTTATCTGACGCCAGGCCTCTTTTGTCCTGCTGAAATACCGCCCATGGGACAGGACATTCCGAGCCATGACCTTCCTCCCCGTGGATGTAAAGCACTGGCCTGGAACGCTTCGGCGAGCAAGAGTTTCGCTTTCACTCTTTGCTTCCCTGTATCGCCTCCACCATCCGTGCAACCCGAATGGTCGCGAGAACATCGTGTGTCCGAAGAATCGAGGCGCCCCTTTCGATCGCGAGCGCGCTCGCCGCAAGCCCCCCTTCCAATCGTTGATCGGATTCTACGTTCAAGATTTTCCCGATAAATGATTTGCGCGAAACACCAACCAGAATCGGGTAACCCAACGACCGGAACTCGGTCAACCGCCGGACGATCTCGAGATTGTGACCCACGCTTTTTCCAAAACCGATTCCGGGATCCAAGATCACATTCTCGGTTAAGCCGGTTTCCGCGAGACGGCCACGAAAAAATTCCAAGATATCTTCCACGACGTTCTTGTAGGCATATTCCTTCTGCATGGTCTCGGGCGTACCGAACATGTGCATAAGAATCACCGGCGCCCTGAAATCCCGGACCACCTCCACCATTTTCGAATTTCGGAGCCCCTCGATGTCGTTTACGAACTGAATCAGTTCCGAGCCGAGCGCTCGCCTGGCAATTTCCGGTTTTCGCGAATCAAGGGAAATCGGAAGCGGGTAGTTGGACTCCTTGAGCGATTCAAGAACCGGAAAGAGTCTGGACTCTTCTGTTTCTAAACTGATCCCGTCGGCGCCGGGCCGTGTGCTTTCGGCGCCGATGTCCAGAATATCCGCTCCTTCTTCTTTTATCTTCCATGCGCGTTCGGCGGCCCCTCTCGGCTCAAAATACTTTCCGCCGTCCGAAAAGGAATCGGGCGTGACGTTAAGGACGCCCATAATCCGGCATCGGTCGAGCTTGAGCTCTCCCCCGCGCCATCGAAGAATATGCGGAGAGTTCGACATCGCGTTTCGTATACCTTTTCCCTCCGCGTCAATCCAGGGTAAGCTTGCGGCGTGGGGACTCTTCCGCAACACACGATCCTCCTCGTCGAGGACGATGATTCGAACCGTGAATCGGTAGCCAAGATTCTGGAGGCCGAGAATTATCGCGTGATCGAGGCGGCGGATGGGCGGCAGGCTCTCGACCTTTTGCGAAAAGAAGAGGTCGATCTCATTCTGACCGATTTCAAAATGCCCGCGATGGACGGCATGGATCTTCTCAAGGCGGCCAAGGTCGTTAAGCCGCACGTGGACGTCGTCCTGATGACGGCATTCGGTACGATTGAAATGGCGGTCGAAGCGATCAAGGAGGGGGCCTACGATTTCGTTCCCAAACCGTTCAAGCGGGCAACGCTTCTCCGGGTCCTCGAGAAAAATCTCGAGAAGCGCGCCCTGGTCCGGGAGAATCTCGCGCTTCGCGGTGAGCTGGAGAAATATTACGCGCAGCGAGTCATCATCGGCCAAAGCAGTGCTATCCGCCATGTTCTGGAAATGGTGGGCCAAGTCGCGCCGAGTTCGGCGACGGTCCTCCTTCAGGGAGAAAGCGGCACAGGGAAAGAAGTCGTGGCCCGGGCGATCCATCAACAGAGCAACCGGGCCCGCGAGTCTTTCGTTAAGATGAGTTGCGCGGCGATTCCCGAATCGCTGCTCGAAGCGGAGCTTTTCGGCTACGAGCGCGGGGCCTTTACCGGCGCTATTTCGCGCAAGGAAGGGAGATTCGAGCTGGCCCACGGCGGCACTCTCTTCCTCGATGAAATCGGCGAAGTTTCTCCGGGCGTTCAGGTCAAGCTTCTGCGCGTCATTCAAGAAGGGGAATTTGAACGGTTGGGGAGCAACACGACGATC
>DATDPG010000042.1 GCA_035292885.1 Bdellovibrionota bacterium
GTAGGCCGGGACGGTTTTTGCGAAGGGGCACTTCAAAAAGCATGGCAGACCGACTAAAGGGAGGGCTGGCGGGCTTTTTGATCAAACCTTCGTCGAATTCCTCTGAAACCACGTTCGGATCTCATCCCACTGGGGGCACCAAGTGCACGGCGGGTCCTTTTTCCGGCAGGCTTCGTTGTCGCACCTCGAAGATCCTCACATAGGGGGTCTATGCTCCGGTCTTCTCGTCGCTGCCGCCTCGCCTGCCGAAAAAACCCCTCCGCCTTACATGCATAATGGTTTCTAGCCGCCTGCGGCCTCGTCTGACGGGCAAAGTCCTAAGGCTCAGTAAGGCGATGGGCCTGGTTTTTCAGGTCAAGGCCGTTGACAGGATATTATGACCTCAAGTAGGCTTAAGTAGTCATGAAGAGTGTAAGAATCGCGGAATTCAAGAGTCGTTTAAGCAAATACCTGCGTCTTGTGCAAAAAGGCGCGGAGATCGTTGTCATGGATCGGGAGACGCCGATCGCGAAAGTCGTGCCGTTCGGTCCGGCTTATGATGACTTTAGAGTTATTCCTCCCAAAAAGGGATTCGAGCACATCCGAACGTTGAAATTTGAGCCACCCTCAAAGAAAACCGATTCGTTGCGAGCGTTACTCGCCGAGCGAAATCGAGGGTGATCGTCTATCTCGATACTTCAGTGGTTTTACGAAAGATTCTTTGTGAATCTAACCCTCTTTCTTCCTGGGGGAGTTGGGCGGCGGCATATATATCTGAAATTTTGCGGGTGGAAGCACTTCGTTCTATTGATCGTCTCCGTTTGACGAGCGAACTGGCGGATGCGGAAGTCGCGGAAAAAATCAAAGATATCCATGACGTTCTGGAGAGCGTCTCCGAGATTCCGATTACACCTTCGGTTTTGGCTCGAGCCAGTCAACCTTTTCCCGTAGCGGTGACGACTCTGGATGCGATTCATCTGGCTTCGGCGGTGTTATGGCGGGAGCTTAGACGAGAAGAAATGTTGTTCGCTACTCACGACAAGCGCCTTGGGGCAGCAGCCGAAACTATCGGATTTCAGGCGATTGGGATCTGACAACTAAACGAGTTTCGTTCAGGAACGTCAATTCGGCGATTCGCGACTGAAAACGGGACAGCGGTTTTTTCCTAAGTTCACGAACGTTCAACCATTCGCCTCCGACGGAGGAGCCGGAAAGGTGATCGACGGCCTCATACACTTTGGCTCGAATTGTTCGATGTGAGAGTTCGTGTTCAAGGGATCCAATCAATTTAGGTCTTTGGGGCGTAATCCCGTGCGTCGTTTTGAGTTCCTTCTTGACTGATTCCAGGGAACGTGTTCGTCGGTTTTCAAACGTTGGGAATTCCCAAAGGCCGCCCCATAGACCGCTTGCAGGGCGTTTCCGGACAAACACGCGTGGGCCGTTTCGCACGACGAGGGTAATGGCGTGCACGACAGGTACGTCGGTCTTGCGTGGCCGCGCGGGATATTTTGCAACCGTGCCTTTTTGAAATGCTTTACAGAATGTTCGAATTGGACAATCCGGGCATTTCGGATGGCGGGGCAAGCAGACGGTGGCGCCCAGTTCCATCATCGCCTGGTTCCAATCGGCCGGAGAATCCACGTCCATCAATTCTTGGGCAAGCGAATCGACCGGCTCGGTCGTCGCATACAATCTAGAAATGACTCGACGGACATTCCCGTCGACGACCGCCGAGGGTTCATTGAAGGCGATGGACGCTACGGCGCGAGACGTATATGGCCCGAAGCCTTTCAGCGCACTCAGTTTTTCGGAAGTACGTGGAAGGTTTCCGCCGTACTGCTCAACCACTTCCCGCGCAGCCGCGTGAAGATTGCGGGCGCGACTGTAATACCCGAGACCTTCCCACTTCTTGAGAACATCCTGGCCGTCAGCTTCGGCCAAAGCCCCGAGAGCCGGAAACTTTTGAAGAAAGCGTTCGTAAAAGGGAATGACCGTATCGACACGGGTCTGCTGAAGCATGACTTCAGAAATCCAAATTCGATAGGGATCCCGGGTTTGCCGCCAAGGCAGATCGCGGCGGTTCGAGCAATACCAATGCAACAGTTTTCTGCGGATGGCGTTCACGGTTCTCGAGCTAGTCGTTTTGTTGTATCAGCGGATGCCCTGTCCGTATAATCGAATTCCCTTCGTTCGACCAGGAGGCTTTCGATGCCGATTCATGTCCGGTGTGCCTGCGGCGCGGAGTATCCGTTCCGCGACGATATGCGAGGAAAACTGTTCAAGTGCCAAAAATGCGGCGCTCCGATCCGCGTGGAAAGCACCGGGGCCCCCGTGGCTCCCTCCGCCACGGCGCCCTCTCAAGACCCGATTTTTCAAAAGGACAAATACCTTTTGCGCCAGAAACATTTCGCTATTTCCGACAAGTACGGCGTATTCGATGAACAAGGCCAAGAGCTGCTGTTCATTCAGCGACCGGCGCATCTCTTAAGGAATCTCTTCGCCGTTTTTGCGGCCTTTATCATGGCGGGTATCTCTTTTTTGGTCGTCATGACCTTCGGTGGTTGGGCTTTCAAGACGCACACGGCACAGGGGCTGACCGTGCTCTTGGCCGCGCCGGTGGCCCTAATGACGATGGGGGTGACATGGTTCCTGTTGATGCGGCGGCGCAACGTTCATTTTTATCATCTGTCCAACAGACGTGCGCCAATATTGATCGTTTTTCAGGAAAACAAATTAGAGTTCCCGACGCTCACGTACACGATGCGGGACCAAGGGGGGAAGGTGCTGGCGTATTTTCGAAAGAACGCCCTGACCGATCTCATTCGGCGGCGATGGACGTGTATGGACGCCGCGGAAAAACCCTGGTTCGAGGTACGAGAGGATTCCATTCTTCTTTCTTTGTTGCGACGCTATCTTCTCGGGACTTTCTTCGGGCTTCTCCGGACGAATTTCGTCTTTACCGACCCCACCGGTGAATACGAGTTGGGAGTGTTCAATCGAAAATTCACGATCTTAGATCGTTACGTCTTGGATCTTTCGCCCGACGCGTCAAAACGCGTCGATCGAAGAGTGGGCCTCGCGATGGGCGTGCTTCTGGATACGGCGGAAAGGCGCTGATTCTTGTCGTCGTTCGGCGAGGTTCCTCAGGAGATCACGGAAGCGACGCTCGACCGTCGTAAGACCTTCGAACGGGGGATGTGTTTGGCTCCTCCGGCGATTTTAAGCCTGAGTGCGGTTCTGGTCTTAATGTTCGTCGTTCAACTCATCGGCGGATTCGGCTGGTTGGAATTGAAGGGACAGGGGTTTGATCCTGACCTGTTCATTCGTATGGGGGCCTTGCACCGGGAATCGGTGTTTCGTGGAGAATGGTGGCGGCTGTCCAGTTCGATGTTGCTTCACGGCAATCCCGGCCATCTCGTTGGCAATTTGATCGCTCTTTATGTCTTGGGGGTGGCGGTGGAGCATGCATACGGCTGGCAATGGACACTGATTCTATTTACGGCGGCGGGCATCGGAGGATCCCTGGCGAGTTTGGGCAGCGCATTGCCGACTGTCGGTGCTTCGGGGGCGATCTTCGGTTTGCTGGCCGGAGCCATCGTTTTTTTTCGAGTCCACGAACGGAGAATCGTAAAGCCGGATAAACGAATCGCCTTCATTCTGGGTGCATGGGCGATTTACTCGTTGGCGACCGGTTGGCTGAGTCCCGAAATCGCCAATTTAGCTCATTTCGGCGGATTCATCGCCGGAGGGTTATCGGCTTACTTCATGCCGAATCGGATTTTTTCCGCTCCAAAAGGGGACGTGGCCTCCGATGCCCGCTTCCTCTTTTGGATTTCACTCGCCGTATTAGGGCTCGGCTGCGCCCATATTCTCCAGTCGGCCCTCCTTAAATAGGCTGACCTGGATTTCGCTCTTGGAAAATAGTAATTGCTTATGCGGAAGGAGATGAAAGCATGAACCCATCCGAGAAAGTTCGGGAAGGCGTTTCAAAAAGTTACGCGAAAGCGGTCGAAGGTGGCGCGGGATGCTGCGCTGCCGGTAATGGTTCACAAAAAGGCGTTCTCGTGAGGGAAGCCGGTTATCAGCCGAACGAATTGAAATCGTTGCCGAAGGGCGCCGTCGAGAATTCGTTCGGATGCGGAAACCCGGTCGGTTTTTCACGAATAGCGGAGGGAGAAATCGTGGTGGACCTTGGATCGGGCGCGGGAATCGATTTATTTCTCGCCGCCGAACGTGTCGGTGAGAAGGGGAGGGTCATCGGCATCGACATGACGGACGCCATGGTTCGGAAGGCGCGTGAGAATATCGGGAAGTCCGGATGGAGAAATATTGAAGTGCGAAAAGGGTTGATCGAGGAATTACCGGTAGAGTCGAACAGTGTGGACTGGGTGATTTCCAACTGCGTGATCAACCTTTCACCCGAAAAGGACCGCGTATTTCAAGAAATTCACCGCGTTCTCAAGCCGGGGGGCAAGATGTTGGTGGCCGACCTGGTCGCAAAGGATCTCCCGGATTGGGTTCTCAGGGACGCCGAGCTTTACTGTTCCTGCATCGCGGGTGCAATTCCCGAAGATACGTATATCGGAAAGCTTCGGGACGCGGGAATGGGAAACGTTCGCGTGGAAGGAAGATTGGAATATGAGGATCGTCAGATCGAAAGTCTTGTGGCATCCGAAGTAAAGTCGGACCGGCCGGCGGATTTCGGCAAGAAACTCGCGACAGACCTCTCCGGGCGAATTGCCAGCGTGCGGGTTTATGCCGAGAAACCTGCTGTTTAGCCCTATTTTACGATGGCTTTGAAATATTCTCGCCGCATGAGAGCGATGTTCTCGATGGAGATGCCTTTGGGGCAGACGGCTTCGCATTCGGCATGGTTTGAACAATCGCCGAACCGTTCGCGGTCCACTTGTGTGAATCAGGGCTACTGTTATCATTTGGAATCAACCTGGGGGAAAGGCGCAATCGGTCAGATCGTCGGGGCCGCATGGCGGAAGATATTTGCAGATATTGTCGACACAAACAGCTTCGCCGCCCTCACATTCGGAAATAGCACACCCTAGACCGTCTGGGCAGTTGATCGTGATCTGGTCCGCATACTGTTTGTTGACCCCGATATATGGACAGCCGCAACAAGCTCCGATCGCTGCTGTGCAATCCAAATCTGTGGTACAGGCTTGATACTTTGCAAGTTGTTCTTGAGTGAGAAGTGTGACGTCTACTTCGTTAGAGTCACAGCCGGCAAAAAACGGAGCGGCAAAAATGGACAACCAAAGCGCGATTCGAACTTTCGAGATCATCCCACAGACAATCGAGACGAGCAGCGTAAGAAAAAAGAGGCCGGAAGCATCTTTTCCGCTCGCCTGGCAACCGCCGGAATCGAGAGCTGACGTGTCCTCCATATTAAGGTTGTCTACCAGATCACCGTAAGGACCAGAATCTTGCGAAGCTTCGTTCGAGTAATCGCTCAAATTCCCCGCCTCGTCGAAGGCTTGAACCACATAGTAATAGGTCGTGGAGGGCTCGACGTCGATGTCGAGATATTCACGGTCATTGATATCTGTTGTGGATACTTTCTGGTAGCCCGATCCTGAACTCTCTGATCGCAAAACATCGTAACCCGCAACGCCGACATTATCGGAACTTTCCCCCCAATGGAGATAAATTCCCGGCGCGGGACTCATATCCGGAGCAGCGACCAACTGTGCTGGGGCCGAAGGGGCCTCGGAATCGACTGCTGCGAAAGGGGGCGACGTTGCGAAAGCATCAAGAGCTACGAGGAAAGCGAGAGTACCAATTAAGCTTTTCATATTCTTTACTCCCTTCCTATTTACCGCTCGACAAATTGAATGACCGGTTGCTGTTCCAGAATCAATGACTGCAAAGCCGAAGCTCCAGGACAAATTTCTTGGGAACATTGATATTGGGTCAGATACGAAACTTGGGCGGCGATCGTCCTGGATCCGACCAGTGTGGAAACAATCGTCGCTTGCGCTACCCCGCTTTGATCGGTGGCGAAACTCGGGTCCAAAATGGTGAAGCCGTCTCCAGTCAAGATCACGTTGCTGTCTTCCCAAACTCCGATCTGAATTTCGCCAAAAGCCCACGGATTCCCGTTGAGGTCCGCCACTCTGGCGGTGATGGTCGAGGCAGAAATCCCGTCTGCCGTCACAACCTCCGGGTTTGCGGTCACCGTCGAAGCTTGGGCATCGGGGACAGAAGACTGAGTGTTTTCCTGATTCTCTTCTGTGTTGTTGTTTTCCCCACATGCGGCCAGCAGGATCACCGTCACGATCGGGAGTATCGTTCGTCGCTTCATCGGGCTACCTCCGACAACATCAGCATAGCTTTCCCCTCAGTTAAGACACCATAAAAATGTTAACGAATAATTTAATGTAGTTAACATCTGTTAAAATTCCTCCCTATTACTTTCATTTCGGACAGTTGCCCCGCAGATCTCCAGTGTCAGATCGAAAGTCTTGTGGCATCCGAAGTAAAGTCGGACCGGCCGGCGGATTTCGGCAAGAAGCTCGCGACAGACCTCACCGGCCGAATTGCCAGCGTGCGGGTTTATGCCGAGAAACCTGCTGTTTAGCCCTATTTTACGATGGCTTTGAAATATTCCCGCCGCATGAGAGCGATGTTCTCGATGGAGATGCCTTTGGGGCAGACGGCTTCGCATTCGGCGTGATTGGAACAGTCGCCGAACCCCTCCTGGTCCATTTGAGCGACCATTTTTAGAGCGCGTTCTTTTCGTTCCGGATGGCCCTGAGGCAAACGGGCGAACTGAGCGATCTTGGCCGAAACAAAAAGCGACGCCGAAGCGTTCGGGCAAGCGGCGACGCAGGCGCCGCAACCGATACAGGCGGCGCTGTCCATCGCTTTGTCTGCTTGATCCTTCGGGACCGGGATTGCGTTTCCATCGGGGGCCGAGCCGGTGTTGATCGAGATATACCCTCCTTTGGAAAGAATTCGGTCAAAGGCCGTGCGATCCACGACCAGATCGCGGATGATGGGAAAGGCCTTGGCTCGAAACGGCTCGATTGTGATGACGCCGCC